>CABRXB010000250.1 GCA_902474785.1 uncultured Eubacteriales bacterium
AATTTGTTCGATGCGATTATATAAATCGAAAGATTGCATCAATGGCTGCCGACTGCGCGTTGGTGCGGTAGAGAACGGCAAAGTCGCTGTAGTCGCGCGCCTCCTTTGCGCAGGCGTTCAAAATGGTGTCGGCAATGAAGCGGGCCTCGTCGTAAGAGTCCTCCGCCACATAGAGGCGCGCGGGCTCGCCGCGCTCGTTTTGCGTCCAAAGCCGCTTTCCCTTGCGGCCCATGTTGTTGGAAATGGTGCCGTTGGCACAGTCCAAAATGGTGCCGGTGGAGCGGTAGTTTTGTTCCAGGCGCACCACCGCCGCGTCGCGGTGGCGCTGTTCAAAGCTCAAAATGTTTTCAATGGTGGCCCCGCGGAATTTGTAGATCGACTGGTCGTCGTCACCCACCACCATGAGCACGCCGCCGGCGGCAAGCAGCTCGGTGAGCACAAACTGCGCGTGGTTGGTGTCCTGATACTCGTCGACCATGACAAAGGCGAAGCGACGGCGATAGTAGTCGCGCAGCTCCTCCTCCTGCCGCAGCAGTTTGACGGTCAGGCGGATCATGTCGTCAAAGTCCAGCGCGCCGGCCGCTTCCAGACGGCGCTGATACCGCTCGTAGAGTTTTGCAATGCGGCTCATGCGAAAATCGTCCTTGTACTCGGCGGCAAACTCCTCGGGGCCCATCAGCGAGTCTTTTGCGCGCCCGATGATGCCCAGCATTTGAGGGGGCGGGAACTTCTTGTCGTCGAGGTTTTGCTCTTTGATACACTCCTTCATCAGACGGCGCGCATCGTCGGTGTCGTAGATGGTGAAGTCGCGCGGATAGCCGAGGCGGTCGATGTCCCGGCGCAGGATGCGCGCGCAGATGGCGTGAAAGGTGCCGGCCACCACCTGGCCGCCGCCCGCCCCCACCTGGGTCGTCAGCCTCTCCTGCAGCTCTCTTGCCGCCTTGTTGGTGAAGGTCACGGCGAGAATGGTCCAGGGCTTGACGGGTTTCGCCCCCAGCAGGCGCAGCACCTCCGACTCCATCTCGGGATCGGGGTCGCTGGCGTATTCCTCCAGCAGATCCACCGTCAGCTCTCCAAGCGATTCGGGGACGGTCTCCTCCTGATAGATGGGGCCATATTTGAGCAGGTAGGCGATGCGGTTGACCAGCACCGTGGTCTTGCCGCTGCCCGCCCCCGCCAAAATGAGCATGGGCTTTGGCGGCGCAAGCACCGCCGCACGCTGCGAGGGGTTCATGGTTCGATAGGGCGCCTCCAAAATGGCGCGCCGCGCGGCAAGGTATCGCTGCGCCAGATCGCTCATGGTGTCTCCCCCTTTCTATGATCTTTTCTAACCTTGATATTATATCTTGTTTTGAGATAAAAAGCAATCAAAACAAGGCTCTTTGCAGGCCGCGCAAAAAACCTTTTGCTCCCAGAAATTCCTGTTGTGCAAAGGGCCGGTTTTCCCCTTGCGCCTGCCCGAACACGCCATTCGCTCTTGTGATGCTTCAACCGCATGTGGTATGGTTATCATAAAATCCGTATTGTTATCAGGGAGGAGTATTCCATGACAAGCGACACAGTGTCCCGACAGGTAGCTCTGCTCACCGCTCAAGACCAGGCCGCCGGATACGAAGCCATGCACGCGCTGCTTCGGGAGAGCGCAAGGGGCTGCCATGTCTACAGCCACATGGAGCACTTTTTTGAGCTGCTTGAATGCAAAAGCTCCTATCTGCGCACCCGGGGGGCTCTTTTGATTGCGGCAAACGCAAGATGGGACGAGCGCCATCTGCTCGACCGGCGCATCGACCGCTACCTCTCCCACATCCTCGACCCTAAGCCCATCACCGCAAGACAATGCATCAAGGCGCTCCCCGGCATTTGCGCCTGCAAACCGGCGCTCAAAAACGCCATTGTCGCCGCTCTGGAAGAGGCCGACACCTCCTGCTACCGTGACAGCATGCGTCCTCTGATCGAAAAAGACATTCGCAGCGCGCTTTCCGCCATCCAAAACGGGCCGTCCACAGTTGAACAGGAACAAATCAAGCCGTAACACTGCCGCCAAACTCCCTGATCCGCCTCTTTCACTTCGCTCAAAATGCGCCTGATGTGAAAACGGCCGCCCGGTTATTATGGCAAAACTGTCCGAACCCTGCCGTCGCAACCGAAGTCTCGCAGGCAGGCTCTAAGTCTCCGGCGCCCATAATATGCTGAAAACAGGATTTTTGTCTGGGTATTCAAAAGCTCTTTTGTCAAGATACAATTGTAATGCCCAGGCGCTCTCAAGCTATATGCCAACCCAAAATTTTTAATCCACCCGAGGTTGCCCAAAGGCGGTGCGTCACAAGGCGCGGCCGAAACGCCCAGATGCAAGCGCCGCTCTCAAGCATCGCGAAACCCTGCGTTTTCGTGACCACTGAATTCCCATACGCCGCACTCAAAAGGCTCCAAACCACATTCGAGGCGTTCCGCCTGCCGCCATACAAGCTCTGGACGCTGCCCATTGTCGCCAAGCTCGTCAAAAGCCTGTTGCAGGCCGCCTGCGAGAATGCCAAAACTGCCGTCGGCACCGCAGGGCGCGCTCGATGCCCAAGCCGCTGTCCAAGAAGCTTCGCATCCCGAACGGCCGCTTGAATTCCCGTCGCCCAACTTCCCCAAACCGAAACGACAGCACCCTGCGCCCCAATCCCCTTTGCCGTACCCGAGGCTGTATTTGCAATGTCACAAGCGCCGCGACCCATGTGGGTCGCGGCGCTTGTGACATTTCTGCAACAT
>CABRXB010000251.1 GCA_902474785.1 uncultured Eubacteriales bacterium
CTGTTGGGAAACGCCGCCGGCAAAGCGGGCGGCACATTGGAAAAGGGAGGACTGTCAATGGTAGAGATTATATCGCTAGAAAATGGGGCAACGCTGCTGCTCGAACAGATTGAGGGGTTTCAGTCGGCCAGCGTGGGCTTTTTTGTGGAGGCCGGCTCGCGGTATGAGACCAAAGAGGAGGCCGGCATCTCCCACTTTGTGGAGCACATGCTCTTTAAGGGGACGCAAAGCCGCACCGGGGCCGACATTGCGCGCGAATTCGACCGCATGGGCGGGCAGGTCAACGCCTACACCTCCAAGGAGGTCACCTGCTTTTACGCCAAAACGCTCGACTACCATGCGCAGCAGGCCGTGGAGCTGCTGGCCGATATGCTGCTGCACCCGCGGCTCGACGAGACCGATCTCAACACCGAGCGCGGCGTGGTGCTCGAGGAGATCAACATGGTGGAGGATTCGCCCGACGATCTGGTGGTCGAGCGGCTCTTTGAGGCGACCTGGGGCGCCCCGGGCCTGGGCAGCCCCATTTTGGGCACGCAGCAGACCGTGTCGAGCTTTTCGCCCGCTGTCCTGCGCGACTATATGGCGAGGGCCTATGGCGCCGGCAACATCGTGGTGTCGGTGGCGGGGCGGTTTGACCGCGACCGCATGGTGAAACTGCTGCGGGGTCTGCTCGAGCCCTTGCCCGCGTCGCCGCGCCGGGGAGAGGCGCCGCTGCCCCTCTTCACCCCCGCCATTGTCACAAAGGACAAGGACATCGAACAAAATCACCTGTGCTATGGATTTCCCGGCTATGGCGTCACCGACCGGCGCGCCACGGCGCTCTCCATCGTGAGCCACATCCTGGGCGACGGCATGTCCAGCCGCCTCTTTCAGCGTCTGCGCGAGCAGCTTGGGCTGGTCTACACCGTCTCCACCTTTCTCTCGAGCCACAAGGGATGCGGGCTGTTAGTACTCTATTCGGCACAGCAGGCCGAGAGCGAGGCGCGCGCGATGGAGGCCATCGAAGAGGAGATCGCCCTGCTTTTGCGTGACGGCGCCACCGACGAGGAGCTCTCGCGCTCCAAAGAGCTGCTCAAAACCGGCGTTGTCATGAGCTTTGAGAGCAGCGCCTCGCGCATGAGCTTCAATGCGCGTGAGTTCATGCGCCGCGGCTTTGTGCGCGCCATGGACGATCTGCTGGAGGCCGTCGACCGTGTGGACCATGCGCTTCTGCATGAGGTCGTCCAGGAGACCTTTGATGAGAGCCGACGCAGCCTCTCGGTGGTGGGCCGACTGCGCTCCGGCGGGTATCGCTGAAAAGCGGCTTAAAAGTCGCGGAGGATCTGAGGGAAGAGGCGGCGCTGATTGGTCGCGCTTGTCTGCAAGGGCGTTGGAGAATTGTCGGGAAATGGCCGCCGCGCCTCTCGATGGGGCGGCGGCAGACGCAGCCTTTGTCCCTATCGATCCATCCGTCTGACCGTATGGGTTGCTCCAGTCGCCCCTTACACATGTCTGGGGCGCAGGGATCAATGACGGATCTGGGCTTTGCTGCTGGTTGTGCCGGGGGCAGTCGGGATGGGTCTTTGGATGGGCGAGGCGCAGATTGCCGCATCTCTACGAACAGAGCGGGCCGCCTGGTTGTCGCCTGCAAGCGGGTCGCCGCCTTATGGAGCCGTCCGCCCGATTCTACACAAAGAAGGGTTGCGGTGTGCTGCGATGGGCGCAGCCCGTGTTCACCGCACAGGCCTGGCGCCGGGGAGGATGGCTTGGACGGCCTCGCAGAGCTCTGCTCATGTTATAGGCAGGCGACCCTTGATCGCCCGCGCAAGCCCCGCCCGTTTTTTCAAAACCACGGGCCCGGCGTATGCCGGGCCAGCCTGCTTTCAGGGACAGTCTTGACAAAACCTGTCCGCACAAGGCGACAGGCGTCCCGTTTGTCGTCCTTTGCAACCAGGCGCATGGGGCATGCACACAGTGGCGTATATGCAGGACTATGCGGTGCGCAGGACGTGTGTCGGCCGGGTTTTTCGGTTGCATATGCGCGATAAGGCGCCTTTTGAAGCCAAAAGTTGCAACGGTTGACATAATTTGCGGGGGACTACCCTGTGGAAAACCCTGTGGATAATGTGGAAAACCCCGCGTTTTCAACCCTTGTCCCAAAAAAGAGGCCGGGGAAAAGTGCCTGCATACCGCGTTGCATAAGGAATTATGTGAACCACCTGCTGTTGTAAAGGCAGGTCGCTTGTGGGACAAAGAGAGGCCATCCACCAGATGTTGTGTCGTTGCGCATCGGCCTGTGGCGATTGTGCAACATTGCCAAAAAACAGGCGAAAAATTTTTCACATATGTTCAAAAAAAACTTGCAAATTGCAAAAGTTTCTAGTATGATTATATAGCTTAGGCGAAATGGGGCAAGTTGCGCCATTTTCGCCCCAAGTACGACCTGGAAGCAAATGCGATGAAGCGGGAGGTTGCCGTCTTTGTGCGGGGAATTTCCGCAGAGTATGTCCGGTCATCGGGCGCGACATAAGCGAGCAGCGAAGGTGGAGGGTTCCACCCCGTGATGCGACCGCGTCTCCACAGGCGGCAATGTGCCACAAGGCACACGATGAGCGTGGAGGGGCAGGGGTTTGGTTGTCCGAAATATCCAGCCGCGGAGTTTCGGATTTTTTATGTCATCATGTGAAACACTCGGCTGGGTGTTAAGAAATCGCGAAAGTCGCCAACTCTACAAGCAAGCGG
>CABRXB010000252.1 GCA_902474785.1 uncultured Eubacteriales bacterium
CCACGGGCGCCTCTGCGCGCGAACTCGGCATAGCACAAGAGGCCAAGTTCCGCGGGCGCGGCGTGGCCTATTGCGCCACCTGCGACGGCATGATGTACCGCGGAAAGACGGTGGTCGTGGTGGGCGGCGGCAATTCGGCCGCGGCAGATGCGCTTTACCTGTCGCGCATCTGCAAAAAGGTCTACCTTGTCCACCGAAGGGATCGTCTTCGCGCCGGAAAGAGCTATCTCGCGCCGCTCGAAGGCGCGGCCAATCTGGAATTTGTCTGGAATTCCACCGTCACAGCGTTGCAGGGCGATACCCGGCTGACCGGCGTGCAGGTACAGGATGTGAACACGAAGGGGCTGAGAGAAATTCCCTGCGAGGGGGTCTTTGTCGCCATCGGGCGCGTGCCGAGCACCTCGCTGTACCGCGGCCTTTTGGACATGGACGAACAGGGCTATGTCAAGGCCGATGAGACGACCAAGACAAATCTTCCCGGCGTGTTTGCGGTGGGAGATCTGCGCACAAAGCCGCTGCGCCAGATTGTCACGGCCGCGGCCGACGGTGCGACGGCCTCCAAATATGTGGAGGAATACCTTCTGTTGTTGGGGGCGGAGCAATGACTGCGGAATTCACCGTGGCAGTACACGCTCTGGTGTATCTGCACCACAAAAACACCGTGCTGTCGAGCGAGGAGCTTGCGCAAAATGTGTGCACCAATCCCGCGCGCATCCGCAAGGTCATGGCCAAGCTCAAAAAGGCGGGGCTGGTGCTGGCGCGCGAGGGCCGCGTCCAGGGGGGATATGCCTGCGCGCAGGGCGCCGAGGAGATCACCCTGGAGCAGATCTTTTGCGCCGTGGAAGACCGGGTGGCAAACTGTTTTCGCGCTCTGCGGGTGTATAATTCGGGAGAGGTGAAAAGTGTCTGGCGGTCGGGCGATCCCGAAATGTCCTGCCTGGTTGCCTCGGGCATGGCGAGTGTGATGGACGAGCTCTACGACGAGCTCGACAACCTGTGCAAGCAGCGCCTGTCCCGGGTGACTGTGAAGGAGATTGAGCAAAATCTTTTTCGTCAAAAAGCATAAAGCCGCAAGGAAAAACGTACGACTTCGATCGTCGGGCCGAATGGAGATCTGAAAGCGGGGCGAGGTCTGTCAAACTGCGTCCCGAGGGAACATGTGCTTACCGGTCGGCTCAAGCGCGCTTAAATTTGTGTGGCAAGAGCAGAACATTGGCGCAGACGGTAGCAAGGCGCCGGAGCAAAACGCTAAGACCAGTGGGAAAGCAGTTCCCCGTAAGCAAAGACAAACAATGGGCGTGCCCTTCTGTCAACCATACAGGTTTCGGTGAAAGCCAAACGCCAATGGTCAACGTTTTTTGTATATCAAAGCCCGCGGAGGAGCAATCCTTCGCGGGCTTTTATTGCGGAGTTTTCAATTTGCAACATGCCGATCCTCTTATCTGTCAAACACGGGTTTCCCGGAGCCGGCAATTTTTTTGAATCTGACATTTTCAGACGGCGCTAAAAATGTTGGGAAAACAGCCCATGCTGCGTACAGTAGAAGTAGAGCTGTCCGTGCGCAAGGCAGGGAAAGCGTACGCCAAGGCCCCATTCGGGGTAGAGTTTGACCAAAAACAGCTTATCCCCCGTGACCAGCGCCACAAAGGTGATGTGGTGGGGCTTGGTCATCTCGTGACCGGAGGTGACATACCAGTCGTTTTCTACGGCCTCAAGGTTGAGCCTGTGTGCGGGATCCGGCTTTTCGGCGGCAAGCGGCTCCAAGCGCCTGCCGCAACAGGAGATGGAGGCCTCGCCCGTTGCGGTCAGCAGATTGCCGCATGCGGGGCAGACGTAAAATTGAACGCGTTTCATATTTCCTCCTAAGGTGGCGGACGCATCCTGCTCCCCGGTCAGAAGACTGTCGAGCTCAACGCCCAGGATTTTGGAGAGCGTTGACAACACGGACACGTCGGGGCAGCCAAGTCCGCGCTCCCACTTGGAGATGGTTTTATCGCTGAGGCCAAGCTGCTCTGCAAGCGCCCTTTGGGTGAGTTGTTTTTCCATACGAAGCTTTTGGATCAGAGCGCCTACTTTTGAACAATCCATGCGTTGATCGCCTCCTTTTGATATTGTACCCGTCTTGAGAATTTGCGTCAATCTACGATCCGTAGAGTTGCAAGCGTTTTGTGCGAAAAGGTTTCCATTTCAAATTGTGGAATTTTTTTCTTTCCCATGTTATACTATATCATATTGGAAGAAGAACTTGCGGCCGATGAAAAAGCCGCTCCAAGTGATCATCAACAATGGGAGGAAAGACATATGGCGTTATTTGACAAGGTATCCGGGTTGGCGAAGTCCGCGTCCGACAAAACTGCCAGCATGATTGAGACGACAAAGCTCAATGCCAAAATCAACATGGAGGAAAAAAACATTGCGGCCTTGACCGCGCGTCTCGGTGAATATTATTTGGCGAAGTATGAGGCCGGCGCGCTCTCCGCGGAGGGAGAGGCGGCGGAGATCTATGCGGAGATCGCCGTGTGCAGAGAGAACATCGCCGCGTTGCAGGCTGAAATCGACGAGGCAAAAGCGGCGAAGGAGGTCCAGCAGCCCGCCCCCGATGCGGCTGCCGGAGCAAAGTTTTGCCCAAACTGCGGTGAGGCGCTTGGCTCTGAAGCCAGGTTTTGCCCCTCCTGCGGCACAAAACAGGGGTAACGGCTGATCAGG
>CABRXB010000253.1 GCA_902474785.1 uncultured Eubacteriales bacterium
AGGCGGGGGCTCCCGCCTTGTCTTGCATTTGGCCTGTATTTTGGCGTTTTTGTGTGCGAGGAGGTTAGAAACAATGTCCAAACATCAAAAGGCGGTCGAGCCTGAGATGACGGCAGAGCTTGGAAAAACGCTGCTGTATGGGTTTGTGGTTTGGGCGGTGGTGCTGGTGGTGGCCTTTTTTGGCCTGCGCGCCGCGTGGCGCGCCCTGCGCACGGCCGAGGATGTCCTGCCGCCGGGCGAGGGCGACGAGGTGGCCCGCTACCAGGATACCGTCAATCAGGCGCAGCAGCAGGAACAAGAACAAGAGCAAAACAACGCCACAACCGAGCGGGTGGCGCAGATGTTCACAGGTCAGGAGGTTGACTACACCACGCTGGCCGAAGGGGATCTGCTCTATGCGGGCACCATCGCCTCGCTCGTGACGCTGAATTTCCCCGATTTCACCGACATCAAAACGGTGGAAAACGACTATATCATCGCCTATGGCGTGTGGGAGAGCCTCAAAAACCCCGCCTTTACCGGCGGCGCGGTGGCCAGCGAGGATCGCGTGTATGTCACAGCGGAATCGGTGGAAAAGGTGGCAAGACAGGAGCTGGGTTACGACAGCGCCTTAAACCACCATTCGCTCGAGCAGTTTGGGGATTTCAAATACGACGTCATCCCCAGCCGCTACTCCGCGCCCTCCTACGGGGTCGACGTGGCGGGCTACGCCAAGGTTGCAAGCTGCTCGATCACGGGCGATGTTGCGCAATTGACGGTGGAGTGCTATCAAGACGATGTGGAGACCGAAGAGAGCAAGCTGACGGCGGTGCGCCGCATCACGCTCGATCTCTCGGGAGAGCTGCCGGTCATTCAGTCGGTTGAAACGCTCGAATAATTTCAAGCACAAGGGCCGGGCGACCGGCCGAGGGAACAGAATGAGGAGGATTTGCCATGAAGATTGCAAGACGGTTTGTGACGGCGCTGCTCGCGGCGCTGCTGCTTGTCACCCCCGCGCTGGCAGGCGCTTTTACGGATGTGACACAGTCCACCCCGTATGCCGACGCCATCGACGCGCTGTTTGAAATGGGGGTTGTCAGCGGCTATCCCGACGGGACTTACCGCCCGGACGGGAGCTACACAAGAGAGGAGTTTGCCAAGCTGCTCTTCGGCCTGCTGGCAAAGCAGGAGACGGTCTCTTTGACGAAGGACCCCTTTGCGGATGTGGCGCAGGATCGCTGGTCGGCGCAGGCCATTGCCTGGGCGGTGGAGACCGGCGCGGTGCAGGGGCGCGACGACGGACTCTTCTGGCCGCAGGACACCGTGACCATTGAGGAGGCAGCCAAGATGCTGCTTGTCGCCTCGGGGCTTTCACAAAAGACGCTCTCCTTTCCAGACGGCTACATGAACGCAGCGCGCGAGGCGGGGCTTCTCGAGGGGTTGGCCCAGGAGGTCGCCACCAGAGGCAGCGTTGCGCAGATGGCCTGGAACACCGCGCAAAAGCTTGCGACGAGCGAGACGCTTGCGCTGGGGCTTGGCGTGCAAAACGGAAAACTGCGCGTGCTCAAGGCCGACGGCAGCACCGCGCTGCTGACGCCGGCATCGGGGCTTTCGCTGCCCGAGAAGACGGCGGGCGTGCTCTTTGCATACAGAGCCACCGATGCGGGCCTGCTTCTGGCCCTGACGCCGGCCGGCGAGCTGGAGGACGGGACAGACGCCGCCTCGCTCGCCACCCAGTTTAGCAACATCTCCTATGAGTTAAAACTGGGCAACCCCGACAACCCCACAGTGACCGCCAAGGTCACGGCCGACACCGTCATCTATCTGCAGATGGGCACGGCCGACACTGTCAACGGCTACACGGTGATCGACCGCGACGATCTGCCCATGATCAACGGGGGCAGCGGCGTCTCCACCTGCAAGGTGTTGACCTGCGTGCAAAAGGACGGCAGGGCGCAGGCGCTGCTGGTTCTGGCGCCGGGCGACCTGTCTCAAACCGGCGTTTACTGTGGCCTGCTCGAGAGCGCCAGCAAGGTCAGCGACAGCGGCAAGAGCCGGTATCTGCTGACCGTCACCGCCGCGGGACAGGAGCTCAAGCTGCTGACCAAGGCGACGTCGGGCCAAACCCTCTTTGCCACAAGCGGGAGCGACGACGACTATCTCATGGGTGGGCGCAGCTATGTGCGCCTGCGCGTGGGGGAGGACGGCGCCGTGGATCAGCTTGTCAAGCTCAGCGAGACGGCGCAGAGCAATCCGCGTTTCGTGCGCGGCGTTGTGACCGCCCTGCCAGGCGACGGCAGGGGCGTCTCGCTGTCGAGCGACTACACGCTGGAAGGGGAAACGGTCGTGCCGGGGGATGACTTCTACGGCGAGACCAACGTCTATTCGCTGCACGAAGATGCCGTGGTCTACACTGTGGACGCCTTCCCGCTCGACAGCGTGGACGGCCTGCTCACGCTCGACGACAAGACCGATGTGACAAGCGCGTCGGTGGACAGCATCGGCGTCTCGAGCAAGGATGGCAGTGTCTACTACCTGGCCGACCTGCTGCTGGTCGACACCAAGGAGGGCACGCGCGCCGTTGCCGTGTTCTCCTATATGGGCTAAGCGGAAGCCCGTCAGCCCGCCCCGCTGACCACGCCGCCAGGCGTGGTGGACAGCCCGTTGCCCACCAGAGGGCGCGACAAGAGGACAGGGGCAAAGGCTCAAGTCTTGCCGAAAGGGTC
>CABRXB010000254.1 GCA_902474785.1 uncultured Eubacteriales bacterium
TTGTTCGTGTAATGTGGACAAAGAGAGCAAAAAGGAAAGGCCCCCGCGAAGCGGAGGGCCTGCAAGGGAGGATTCCATTTCAAAAAGGACGTTCATTTGCCAAAACAGCAGCGAACAAAAGTGTCTGAAAGTATTATACTTGAGAATAGAATAGCACAGGTTGCAGCGTCTTGCAAGGGGGTGATTTTGATTTTTGTTTTTGCAGAGGTGTAACAAAACTTGCAAGAGGCGGGGCAAAATAAGGAAAAAGCTTGACAAAAGCGGCAAGAGTTTCTATTCTTTTAATAAGTGGGCTTTGGAATGGGAGGTGTCGACAGCCGTTTTCAAAGCCTTTGTCAAACGCAAATTTGAGCGTGGAGGAACCCCCATGGGACAGAGTTTAACGCCAAGGCAGATTCGCTCTTTGCAAAACATAGACAAGCTTGTGAAAACGGCCATCGCCATGTTTCAGCAGCAGGGATATGACGACGTCACCATCGACGATATCTGCGCGGAATGTGGCATGTCCAAGGGCGTGTTCTACTATCGCTTCCGATCCAAGGAGGATCTTGTCGCCTATGCGCACAAAAACTTTTGCGACGACTACATTGCGCAACAGGTGAAGTATGACGAGGGCCGGCCTTTGCGTCTGCAACTCAAGGACTATCTCATGGCGCAGTTTGCCTTTTCGAGAGAATTTGGGAAAACGCTTATCGCCAGGGGACTTCAGGGCATGTTTTCGGCCTATCACCAAAAGCGCACGGGCGACGTGAGCTGGTCGGAAGAACAGGGCAAAGAGGAATCCTATTCCTCTTATATGGTGCGCTGCCTGTCCGCGCGCGGCGTGCGCGAGGGGGCCTTTCGCGGGGAGCTGACGGGTCTGCAGGTGGCGGCCTTTTTGCGCAGCTTTGTGTATGGCAACCGCATGATGTGGCTGCTGCACGAGCCGACGCCCGGGGAGGAGGAGGACTTTCCCCTGTGTGAAAGCCAGATTGACACCTTTTTGGATATGCTTTTGAAATAGAGCGGTCCAAACGCGCGTCTCGGTGTGCGCAGCGAGAGCAAACAGGGAATTGGCATGGAGTGTCAATTCCCCTTTTTCTATAACAGATGGGGAATGGCTTGCGCCGACGTCAAAACCGGACAACAGGCAAAGTCATGGAATCTCATGGCCCAAGGTGTAAACGGGCTCTGACGACAAAGCCGGGCGGGAGAAGCCACGGCAAAAAGGCGGGGAGATCGGTCTTTTTTACCGGATTGTGGCAGGAGAGGATGCGGCCGCTGCCGCCCGAGATGTGGCGTGGGAGAGCGCGTAGGGGAAAAGACGGCCTTTGCCGGATTTTGAAGAGGCAAGAGCGGACGTCCGCCTGATGTGGACGAAAAGAGCGGAATACACAGTCAAGGCAGCCATTGCCGCCCGCCCTGCCAAGCCGCGGTGCGGCGCAAGCGCAGAGATCGCAAGGGGCCATTCTACCCGCCCTGCCAAGCCGCGGCGCAGCGAAAGCGCAGAGATCGCAAGCGGCCATTGCCGCCCGCCTTGCCATGCTGCGGCGCGGCGAAGCGCAAGCGTAGAGATTGCAAGGGGCCATTCTGCCCGCCCTGCCAAGCTGCCGTGCGGCGAAGCGCAGAGATCGCAAGGGGCCATTGCCGCCCGCCTTGCAAGCCGCGGCGCGGCGCAAGCGCAGAGATCGCAAGGGGCCATTGCCGCCCGCCTTACCAAGCCGCGGTGCGGCGCAAGCGCAGAGATCGCGGTGAATCGTCACCGAACAATGCAAGATGGAAGACAGGCTGCCTCTGACCATACCGCGCAAACAAAGAGAAGGGGGAACGCCGCCATGGTGGAGTTGATCATCGACGCCAGCGAGCAGCAAAGCGAATTTGAGGACAGGGACATGCTGCTTGAGTGTTTTCACGAAAATCTCACGCAGGCACGGCATGTGGAAAACGAGCGCATGATGTTTGTCACGCTGTTTACGGCGCTGGTGGGCGGCGCTTTCGGCATGCTGTCCAACATTGAGTCGGCGGCGACAAATTTGATTGTGCTGCTGATCCTTTTGATGCTCAATGTTGTGTGCCTCATGATGACCGAGCGATGGAGCGACGTGTTTGACGCCCACATGCTGACCGCACAGCGGCTGTATCTGCGCCTGTGCGCGGCGCCAGGCGACGATCTGACGCAAGCGGGCGCGCTCTGTGAGCAGCGCATCTTGCACCACCCCGACATCAACAGGCTCTATATTTTCAACCAGAGCAAGTATCAGAAAGAGCAAAAGGGCAGGCGGTGGCTCCCCTACATCAGAACCCGCACGTGGTTTCGCCTTTTCAATGTGCTGCTCATGGCGCTTCTTTTGCTGTCGATGGCCTGCCACATCGCTTTGGTCTGCTCCAACCTGCAAAACTTGGGTGAGCTGCCTGCGATCATCGGTTGAAGTGAGAAAAAGGCCTGGGAGAGCAAAGAATAAAAAACCGGCGTGCAGGGACTTTCCCCGAGCGCCGGTTTTTCTGAAAAGGCGGATAGGATTTCACATGAAACATCACGAGGTTATTGATTTTGGCAAGAGACGCTGCATCCTCTGCGGGGGCAGGTTACGTTTGGACAGCTTGCGCAAAGACAGGCCGCCTCTTGTGCAGGGCTCCGCTTCTCATCTGATTTGGAAGCCGTATCTTGGTGGGTGGGACCTGCGGTGTGGCGCTCGTT
>CABRXB010000255.1 GCA_902474785.1 uncultured Eubacteriales bacterium
GGGAGAGCGGCGACGTACAGATTGATTATGCCAAGGAGATTCAGGCGGCTCAGGCCGCCGGGGACTTCTCCAAGGCGGCCTACTATACCCGCTTGCAGGGGATGGAGGCGCAGTAGAAAGGAGATCAAAGGATGGCAGATACTTTCGCGACTTCGTTTGGAGTCCTCAATTTCAGCGGAATGCTCTTCAACAAGGGCAACACCCGCACCCCCTTCTCCTCCGCCATCGGCGGCAGGGTGAAGACCACCGACCACGTGGAGTTTGTGACAGGGCAGGAATACATGGGCGGCGGCGCGGGATCACAGCCCGCCATCAGCGAGACCGCCTCGCTGACCGCGCCGGAGGCCACGGTTGTCACCCGTGAGCAAAAGAGCAATGTGACGCAGATTTTCCAGGAGGCGGTGGGCATCTCCTACGCCAAGCAGTCCAACATGGGCACGCTGGCGGGGGTCAACATCGCCAATCAGCAGGCCAACCCCATGAACGAGCTGGACTTTCAAGTGGCGGCCAAGATGCAAAAGGTGGCGCGCGACATCGAGCACACCTTCATCAACGGGGTCTATAACAAGGCCACCACCGACGCCACCGTCAACAAGACCCGGGGCATGGTGACCGCCATCACCAGCAACGTGAAGGCCATGGCCAGCAAGCCGCTGGGTCTTTGGGACGTGGCCGACATGATGAAGAAGGTCTACGAGGGCAACGCGCCCATCAACGGCCTGGCCCTGTGGTGCGACGCCGTGACGCTCTTTCAGCTCAACGCCGACGCGGTGAACAACGGCCTGACGGTGATGCCCGCCGCGCGAGAGGTGAACGGCATTCAGCTCTCCAAGGTGGTGACGCCGCTGGGCGAGGTGTACTTGTACCTGGGCGAGTGTCTGCCCAAGGGTACGGCGCTGCTTTTGAACCTGGACGTCATCGCGCCGGTCTACCAGCCCGTCCCCGGCAAGGGCAACTTTTTCTTAGAGCCGTTGGCCAAGATCGGTGCCGGAGAGAAGTATCAGCTCTTTGGGCAAATCGGTCTCGACCATGGCCCCGAGTGGTATCATGGCAAGTTCACCGGCATTGCCCAGAGCTTCACGGCGCCCGAGTACAGCCGTAAGGTCTATGTGGCGGGCGGCACCATTGAGACCACCACATCCCAGCCCATTACCTGACAAATGAGAGGAGGCGGGCGAGTATGACGGCATTGAAGCGATTGAAGGTGAGGACAGGCGAAGTGGACGAGGCGCTGTTGTCTGAGCTGCTGGAGAGCGCGCGCGCGGCCATTCTCGCCCGCCGCTTTCCCTTTGGAACGGGCGCGCATGAGCTCGAACCCAGGTATGGGGATTTGCAGGTGCGCATTGCCGAGGCCATGTATGACAAGCTGGGGGCCGGGTATCAGACTGGCCACGCCGAGACTGGCGTGAGCCGCCAGTGGGCGTCAGAGGGCATTCCAGAGGCGCTGCTCAAAGAGGTGACGCCCATGTGTGGAGGGTTGAGATGAAAATCAACGTGCTTGGCAGACCGTATGCCGTTACGGTTTCAAACGATGGAGAAGAAAAGCGCCTGACAGGTTGCGACGGCTTTTGCGACGAGACCAGCGCGGAAATTTATGCGGAAAACTACGCAAAAGCTGTAAGCGACCCCTGCCTGTCTGTGCAGACGAAAAAGGTCATCAGGCATGAAATCGTTCATGCGTTTTTATTTGAAAGCGGCCTGTCAGACAACAGCCCATGGGCACAGGACGAGGAAATGGTGGACTGGATTGCCATACAGGGCCCCAAAATTTATGCCGCATGGAGAGAGGCGGGTGCTTTGGATGCGTGATCTTCGTCGCAATCTGTCCACGGTTTACTTCAAGCTCTATAAAGGGAAAAAGGAGCTTTTGGACAAAAACGGCTGTGCCACCGGGTCGTTCGAGTTGCTTTACGGCGACCTCCAATCTGCCCGCCTGTGCGTCGGCCCCAGCAAGGGGAATTCCAAAATCGATCTATTCGGCTCGATGGAGGACTACGACCGCGCCATGACCACGGCGAACACCGACTGTCCGATAGATGAGAACGCCATTCTCTGGCTGGACGTCGCAGACACCCAAGGGCCGCACAACTACATTGTCAAGCGGAAAAGTCAATGGAAAAATTCGGTTGCGTTTGCCGTGAAAAAGGTGACAGTCAGTGGCTAAGAAAATCACTATGACGCTTGGGGCGGGCTCCGTTGACAAGGCCATCAAGGAGCTGCGCGAGTATCAAACGTGGGTTGAGCAGAAGACCGCCACGCTGACCGAACGGCTGGCCGCCGTGGGAGCGATGGAGGCCACGGTGCGCTTTTCCCGAGCCCACTATGACGGCGACAAGGATGCTTCTGTCAGTGTGGAGCCCATCCCGAACGGGTGGAAGATTGTGGCCTCTGGGCAGGATGTTTGCTTTATCGAGTTCGGCGCCGGCGTTTACTTTAACGGTTCCGAGCCGTATCCAGACCGACCCTCTGAGGTCGCCAAAATTGGCGAGTACGGCGCGGGACACGGCAGGCAAAACACATGGGGCTTTTACAATGACAGCGGCGAACTGGTTTTAACCCACGGCACGCCGGCGGCCATGCCGATGCTGCACGCCAGCCGGGTGATGCAGCAGGAAGTGGAACGGATTGCGAGGGAGGCGTTTGGAACTTGATCGACGTGGAATCCAGCATTTT
>CABRXB010000256.1 GCA_902474785.1 uncultured Eubacteriales bacterium
CAAAAATCTGGGCTTTGGCGTGATGGGGGCCGCTGTTGTCGGCCTGGTTCTCACGCAGGGCCGCGCGAAAAAGGGATTCTTCGGAAAGCTCTTCTCCGGCATCTTGAGCCTGTATGACGTCACCAGCTATCTGGGCGACGTGCTCTCCTACTCGCGTCTGATGGCCCTCGGCCTTGCGGGTGCGGTTATCGCACAGGTCTTCAATGCCATTGCAGTGCTGGTCGGCGATTCTCTGATCGGCATCATCGTCTTTGTCCTGGTGGCGCTTGTCGGCCACGCGCTCAACACCTTCCTGAGCGTGCTGGGCGCCTACGTCCACACCAGCCGTTTGCAGTATGTCGAATTCTTCGGCAAGTTCTATGAGAGCGGCGGGCGCGCTTTTGACCCCTTCAAGATCAAAACCCAGTATTATAACCTGATTTCTAAGGAGGACAAATAATCATGTTTCAGCTGAATGGAATTATCTTTGCTATGCTCGGTGCGGCGCTTGCTTCCGGACTTGCCGGCACTGGTTCTGCCATGGGCGTCGGCGTCGCCGGTGAGGCTGCCGCTGGCGTCATCGCCGAAGACCCCTCCAAGTTTGGTATCACCCTTCTGCTCCAGGCTCTCCCCGGCACCCAGGGCATTTACGGCACCCTGATGGCCTTCCTCGTGCTCAACAAGATCGGCGCCATCTCCGGCAACTTTGCCACCATTGACGCGGCCACCGGCCTTCTGATTATGTTCTCCTGCCTGCCCATCGCCATCGCCGGATGGTCTTCCGGTTACGCTCAGGGCAAGACCTGCGCCGCCGGCATCTGCATGGTCGCCAAGCGTCCTGAAGAAGTTGCCAAGGGCATGGTCTACGGCGCCATGGTCGAGACCTACGCGGTTTTGGCGCTGCTCATCTCCTTCCTCGCGTTCATCAACATCCCCGTGTAAGCGGCTCATTCCTTAATAGACTGGAAGTGATGCACTTGAAAGGCATTGAGAATATTGTCAGCCGGATCTTGGGAGACGCCGAGATTTCCGCGGGTGAGATCAAGGCTCAGGCCGAGGCCAAGGCGGCCGAGGTCATCGCCGAGGCAAACGCCAAGGCGGAGCAGGTCTACGCGCAGGGGCTCAAATCGGCCAAGACCGAAGTGGAAAATGTCCTGCTGCGCGGGAAGTCCATGGCAGACCTCGAGGGCCGTAAGGCGCTGCTGGCCGCCCGTCAAACTGTGGTGGACGAGGCGTTCGAGCAGGCTGAAAAAGCGCTCCAGGCCAAGCGCAAGGACAAAGAGTATGGCAAGCTGTTGAGCGCGTTGGCAAAACCCGTGCTCCAAAAGGACAGCGTGGTCATGCTCGACAAAGCCGATTTCGACGCGGTGGGCGGAGCCCTCAAGTCGGAGCTCGGCTGCGCCGTGGAAGCTGCGAACCTGCCCTCGGGCGGCGTCGTGGTCAAAAGCGGCGGCATTGAATTGAATCTGACCTTTGCGGCGCTGCTGCGGCAGTATCGTGAGGAACTGGAGCAGGCGGTGGCGTCCGTTCTGTTCCAGTAAGGGGAGGAGGAGATTCGATGTCAGCTGCAAAAAAGAAGAAAAATCTCGATTTTCTGATGATATCGGGTCGCATTAAGAGTAGAGAAGTTCGTCTGGTGAGCAGCCAGACGGTGGATAAGCTGATCGACGCGCCGGACATGACCGAGGTGCTTAAAATCCTCAGCGAGCATGGGTACGACGTGACCGGTCTGGTGGGAGACGAGAAAAACCTGGCCGCCATTTTGTGTGAGAGAGACCGCCCCGAAACAGCGGCGGTTGTCACGCAGGCGGGGCAGGGACTCTTCGACAGTTTCCTGTATCCAAACGACTACCACAATTTGAAAGTGGCTTTGAAAAATGAGCTGCTCAGTGATCCGAGAGAGATTTTCATGAACGGCGGCAGCATCCCTGTGGAAACGCTGCGAGAGGCCGTCAAAAACCGCGAGTTCAAATCTCTGACCGACCTGATGGGCAGAGGTGTGGAAGAGGCGCTGGAAGCCTACAACCGCACCGGCAACTCCCAGATGATCGACATCATGCTCGACCGCTACTGCTTCAAGGACATGGCCAAGGCCGCCGAGAAGATTGACAACGATTTTCTCACCGGCTACGTCCGCACGCTGGTCGACGTTGCCAACGTCAAGGCGCTGCTGCGGCTGCGCAAAATGGGCAAGACGCCCGAGTTTGCAGCGCAGGTCTTCTTTGAAGGCGGCAACGCAACACCCGAACGCTTCACCGCGGCCTACAGCGCCTCTGACGATGAGCTGCCCTCGCTGCTTGGCGGCGCTGCCACGTTGATGCAAAAGGCGCTTGCTGAGATCTCGAGCGGCGCCGGCATGTCTGGCTTTGAACTCTTTTGCGACAACTATCTGATGGACTACATCAAAAATGCCAAATACGTTCCCTATGGCGCGGAAGTGCCCATGGCCTATCTTCTTGCCAAGGAGACCGAATACAAGGTCATCAGCATGATCCTCGCCGGGCGGCAGACGGGTCTGCCCGCAAATTCCATCAAAGAAAGGTTGAGAGCGCTGTATGTTTAAGATCGGTGTGATTGGCGACCGCGAATCTGTGCAGGGTTTTACGGCTCTCGGCCTGACGACGTTTGCGGTGACCGGCCCGGAAGAGGCGAGTGCCGTTCTCAAAAGTCCCGAGGCGTTGGAATAT
>CABRXB010000257.1 GCA_902474785.1 uncultured Eubacteriales bacterium
GCCAATCAGCATATTTGCGGCAAACTTCTCTCTGGTGCGGTTGTAGCTGGTGGTAAAAATGTTTGCACGGCTCTTGATCTTGCCGATTTTGGCATCTTCCACCATCTCCTGCGTGGCCGCAAAAGACGATTTCCAGGTGGTGGGCTCGATGGTGATGGAATAGCCCTCCCGCATCCCGGTTTCGGGATAGGTGCCGTTTTCCCCCACATCGGCAAAGTCGCCCAGCGACGTTTCGCTGGTGTAAACCTCTGCAAAGTTGCTTGTCTTGTCCATGAAATAGATCTTGTCGATCATGGACTGTTCGCGGAAGGCTTCAACGCCCTGTTCAATGATGGCCTTGATCGGGGCCTGCGACTTGCCGAAAATGCTGTCGTTTAAGCCGCTCCCCTGCGAAAAAATTACATTTGGCATGGATGTTCCTCCTTGATGTGTCGATATAAGGCGCTGCGTTTTCTGCGATTTGCAGCGTCAAAACGCCCTTTGCGCCTATCGGTGGCGACGATAGTCCGCCTTGATTTGCGCCTCGCTCCAGCTCGGAAAAAAGGCCCGATACTGCGCATGAACCTCGGCTGGGACGGCAAAGCTGTCTCCCGACGCAGCGGGAATGGACGACAGGTGCGCCTTGCCCCTTGCCGCCAGCGTTGCAGCGCGGTGCGCCGCCGCCATGCGCCGGGCTGTGATCTGCTCAAAGCAGGCGATCTGATACGCCTGAACCGGTGTGCATCCGCGCTCTACAAGCCGGGCGAACTCGCCATATTGCGGCATGGCATAGATGTCCTCCCAGCTTTTCACCGCAGGGTCGAGCATGCGAATGCTGTGAAGCTGCTCGCGCAACAGGGCCTGCTGAAACTGCCGCTGCTCTCTTTCAGATTTGTCGGCGTCAGGGGCCTCTTGCCCAACGTCCTGCGGCTCTTCGTCTGGTGCGCCGTCCTCTTCAATCTCCCACCCGAGCTGCTCTGACCCCTCTGCAGCGGTGTCAGAGCCGGCCTGCTCCGATGCCGGCGCATGCGCCGGCGGCTCGGGCGGGGTCTGCGCCGGCTCCTGAAGCGCCATTTGCTCCGGCGCCGCCTCCTGGCGAACATCGGCCTGCGCGACAGGGGCCTCTTGCTCCAGACCGCTCGCCTCCGGCAAAGCGGCCTCTACGGTTTTGCTGATATCCATGCAGCACGTTCCTCCCTTTGTGAATGCTATCTGCCTCTCAAGTCTCCGCCCTTACTGACATCGGGAGACACACCCCCCTTTTTGGGGGTCACGGCCTCGATCACCTGGCTGCCCGTGTGTCCAATGTTTTTTGCATAGCCTTCCATACGCTCACCTCCCTTCGCCGCCCGATGAGGCCCCTTCAAACGGACGGGGCCGCACCCCTTCTTCAAGGTGCGCTCCCGTCCGCTTGGAGCGAAGCGTCAACTGCAGGGCTTTTGAAGGCCGGCTGCCCCGGCCGACATTTGGTTGCCACGCTTTGATCTATTTGTCATAGCGCGGGCATCTGGGGTTGACGCAGCGCTCAATCGGCGCCCCCTGCGCGCTGACCGCACGCACCGCCATCTCAATCTTGCAGGAAGGGCAGAGCATCAGTCTCACCTCCCGTCAATGCGTTCCCATCGGGCAGGCCATTTTCCCCAGGCAGGCCACTTCCTCCGACGGGCAGACCATTTCCCCCGGGCAGGCCGGCTACGCCCGGCAGGTTTGCGCCTGTCACGGCCTGCGCCCGGCGATGCTCCAATTGCTCTTTGGTGTCCTTGGCGCCGGGATAGTGAAGCAGCTCCATCTTGCTCCAGTAGAGAATGAGCGTTTCAAGATTTGTGGGGTCTCCAAAGGCGCCGCTTCTCAGGCTGGCAAGCGTCTCCCCCCACATGGCCGAGCGGTTGTTGGCCAGCGTCGAGGCAGCGTCCACACTGAAGAGAAAATCGTCGTTCCAGTGCCAGTTGCCCAGCTCGTCACGCTGTAAAAAATCGTAGCGGTTGAACTGCGCGTAACTCACCTTTCCCTCAGGCGTGCGACGGGCAATGGTGCGCGGCTGGTCACAGTAGGCCAAAAGGAAGCGGAACATCAATTCAAACAGCGCGCCGTAGGCCGCCTGTTTCATCACCCGCTTGGATTCCATTCTGCCAGCCGTCTGCGCAGCGGCAAACTGCTTGGCCACGCCGCTGGTGGCCGAGGAGTCGCTTCTCCCCTGAAAACTGTCGGTCAACCCCAAAATCTGACGGCTGGCCTGATAGTTGTACTCAAGATAGGTCAGGTCTCGCGAGATGTCGGGCTGAATGGTCAAAACGTCGATCATGGCACGCTGGTTGGGGTTGTCGAGCTCCACAATTTTGAGCTCCTCATCGGTGCGCCGGATGGAGAGCTGCTTTGGCATCGTCACGATGGAACCACCCTTGCCGATTTTCTCCTCCACGCGGGTGCCCACCTTCTTGATGGCATTCTGCTGGTCGCGGATTTTGTCCACGTCGCTGTCACCCAAAAGACGGCCAAACAGCGAGACGTTCTTGCGTAAAATGAGGGGGTAACGTCCCGGACGGTAATAGGGAATTTTCATTGCGCTCATCGCCGGATAGCCGAGATCGTCGAAGACCAGAGAGCCGCTCTCATCCACGCTGGGCGCCACGCCCGGGACAACGCTCCCGTCGCTGCGCTGTGCGTCGCTGGGCAGCTCAAA
>CABRXB010000258.1 GCA_902474785.1 uncultured Eubacteriales bacterium
GCAGATCTGCAACTGGATTTTGGGGGATATCGCCAAGCTGCAAAACGAAAGGAACTGCACGGTGGCGCAGCTTGCCATCGACCCCGCGGCGCTGTGCGAGCTCATCGCGCTCACGCAGGACGGCACGCTCTCCTCCACCGCCGCCAAAGCGGTGTTTGACGAGATGATCGCCACAAAGCGGGCGCCACAGGTCATTGTGCAGGAGAAGGGGCTCGCCCAGGTCAACGACGAACAGGCGCTGCTTACAATTGTCGACGAGGTGCTTTTGGCCAACGCCGGCCCTGTGGAGGATTATAAAAATGGCAAGACCAATGTGCTGGGCTTTTTGGTGGGCCAGTGCATGAAGCGCAGCAAGGGCAAGGGCAATCCGCAGCTCTTCAACAAGCTGCTAGCCCAAAAATTAAATGGCTGATCGAACGCAAGATTGCAACAATGAGAGCTGGGTGGAAGACCTCTTCCGCCCGGCTCTTTTTCTTTGGATGGGTTTGGCGGGCGGGTTGTCGGCAAGTTGGTACAGGTGAGAGGAAAGGCTTGGCAAGCAGAGAGAAAAAGTGAAATTGGCGAGCAAGGACAAAAGAAAAGAGTGGTTGTTGTCAAGACATGTGAGAAAGAAAGGCATGGTGAAATCCGGTGCAGTCTTGCGGAAAAGTCCTGCCAGAAGCCGTCGGACAGCAATGCGTCGAGGCAAAGTCTGTTGCCGCTCCTATGGCCACTATTTTTGCGCGGCGTTGCAGCGTACAGACCCGAGACCCCGGTCGGTTCCAGATGGGCTCAACTGAGTTTTTGTCTTACTTGGTGACTAATATGAAAAGACGGCGGACAAAAAAGCGAGGGAAGTTGGCGCGCCGGGGCCTCAGACGCTGTAATCTTTGGTTTTAGACAATTCAAAACAAAACCCCTTTTGGGCCCTGTGCACACGGCAGCATTGGCGTGCACAGCCGCCCTTGTTGCCGACTTTGAAGGTCTGGTAAAAAAGTCAGAGGCAGCTTCCAACAGGGCTCCCGCCATGGAAGAGCGTAGAGAACAGGCTTTTTGCGGCGGGAATTTTGACCTGACAACTGCGCCGGCGCCATGTTTGACCGCCCAGGCGTTTTCACAAATCAAAAGCTGTTAGCGGCGCAGGCATCTGTCCTGTGCCGCTTTTTTGCGCCCTTTGTGCCGCGACAAGGGAAAGACGCCCGGCGTTACAAAATGGGCAAACAACGTCAGGGGCTATTTTGACGATGGATCGCATAGGATGGACAAGGCGCCGTGTCGCCCTACTTTTGGGGACGATTCACCCTTGACAAGCGGCATCCAAAACCCAGAGGGGGCAGATAAAATGACCTTTTGCAAGCCCATCTGTTGAGCGCATCCAATACGTTTGACAGTTTGTCCCAAAAGGTGTGGTTCTAGGGTGGGACAAACAGGCATAAGAATTAGCAAACAAACGGAAGTGGAAAAGGGGAGAGGTCTCATGGATGAGCAATTGATCGCTATTTTGGAGCTCATGCCGCCGCAGGTGCGACGTGCTGTGCAGTCTCTCACGGCGGCGCAGACCGCCGCGCTCACGGAGTTGAGATTGCGGGCGGGCCAGCCCTCCACGCTGACGCTGGGCGGGGAGATGTGCTTTTTGTCCTCGCGCGGCGCGGTGACCAGGGTTTGCGACCGCCCCGTGCTGCTCACGGGGGAGGAGCTCGACGAGATCTATTTGAAGCTGTGCCGCAACTCGGTCTATGCCCGCGCGGAGGAGCTCAAACAGGGCTTTGTCACCTATTGCGGATGCCGTGCCGGACTGTGCGGCGACGCCATCCGGGAAAACGGCGAGGTGGTGGGCTTTCGCAAGCTCAGCGCCATCAACATTCGCATTGCGCGCGAACAGCGCGGCGCGGCAAGGGCGCTGCTCGATGTGGTGTGGGATGGGCGCAGAGTGCGCCCCACGCTGCTGGTCTCCCCGCCCGGCTGCGGCAAGACGACCATGCTTCGCGATTTGTGCCGTCTGCTGGCGCTGCGCCGCCTGCGCGTCGCCGTGATTGACGAGCGCGGCGAGATCGCCGGTGAAATGGGACATCGCTTTGATTTGGGCGGCGTGACCGAGGTGCTCTCGGGGCTGCCCAAGGCGGTGGGCATGGAGCTGGCGCTGCGCACACTCTCGCCGCAGGTCATCGTGGTGGATGAGCTTGGAAGCGAGCAGGAGGTGAACTCCATGCTGGGCGTGCTCAACGCCGGTGTCCCGGTGGTGGCGAGCTGCCATGCGGCCTCCTTTGAGCAGCTCTCAAGACGTCCGCAGTTTCAAACGCTGCGCGAGGCGAAGGTGGTCAGTCGTGTGGCGCTGCTCGACGACACACGCCTGGGACACATCAAAGAGGTGGTCAACCTGGAGGAGGGATACCGTGAGATGGGTTTGCGTGACCATGATTCTCTTCTCCTTCACGGGGCTCGGCCTGTGTAAGCTGCACGCGGAGGAGGCGGGCTTTCGGGCGCTGCGCACGCTGTGCGCCTTCATGAGGGAGTTTTTAAAGGCGCTTGAGAGCACGAGGGGCGATCTCGACGACCTGCTTGCGCAGACCTGCCGCCGCTGCAGCCTGCCTGTTCCCTTTGAAGAGGAGCGCCTTCTCAAAGAGCTCGGAGCCGAGGAACGGCGGCTTGGCAAACGGTTTGTCGCAGGGCTTGG
>CABRXB010000259.1 GCA_902474785.1 uncultured Eubacteriales bacterium
CAACCGACACGAGGTTGTCCGCATCAAAGGGCAGACCGCCCGTGAGCATCTCATAGAGCGTGACCCCGACCGAATAGATGTCCGATCTCTGGTCGATGCGATCGGCCGACACCTGCTCGGGGCTGATATAGTGCACCGAGCCGATGGCCTTGTCTGTCATGGTGTTGGTGTTGGTGCTGGAAAAGCGGGCGATGCCAAAGTCGGTCACTTTGATCGACCCGTCTGAGAGCAGCATGATGTTTTGGGGCTTGATGTCGCGGTGGACGATGCCCTTGGCGTGGGCGTGCTTGAGCGCATCCAGAATCTGCGAGAGGAAATACAGCGTCTCCCGCCAGCCAAGGCAGCCCTGCTGCTTGATATACTGCTTGAGCGTGATCCCGTTGAGATATTCCATGACGATATAGTAGAGATCGTCGTTGAGGGCCACGTCGTAGACCTTGACAATATTTCTGTGGTTCAAAATCGAGACGGCGCGGGATTCATTTTCAAAGCGCATGCGAAATTGCTCGTCGGCCAGAAATTCCTGCTTGAGCACCTTGATGGCGACCGTGCCGCCGTTTTGCACGTCGATCGCGCGGTAGACAATGGCCATGCCGCCCATGCCGACCACGCTTTGAATGCGATAGCGGTTGTTGACCAATTTTCCAATCAAACGATCCATATCGGCCCCCCTTATCGTGTGATGAGCACGGCGGTCACATTGTCGTTCGCACCGGCATCCAGAGAGGCTTGAATCAGGGCGTCGAGCACGGCGTCGCCGTCTGACATGCCCAGCAGGGCGCACATCTGCTGCTCTTCGAGCATGTTGCTCAATCCGTCGGAACACAGCAGCAGCTTGTCCCCCGGCACGAGCGCCACTTTGAAATAGTCGACGTTGACGCTGCTCTGCGTGCCAAGGGCGCGCGTGATGATATTCTTTTTGGGGTGGTTGCGCGCCTCTTCGCTGGAGAGGGAGCCGCCGTCGACCAGCTCCTGCACCACCGAGTGGTCGTGCGTGATCTGGGTGAGCTTTCCGACGCCGTTTTGCGTTGAGTAGAGATAGGCGCGGCTGTCGCCCACGTTGGCGAGGTAGGCCGTCTGCTCTGTGGCCAGCGCCAGCACCACGGTGGTGCCCATGCCCGAGAGCTCGACATCGCGCAAGCTGCGGTCGAAGATCTCGGCGTTGGCCTCTTCAATCGCGCCGCGCACCAGATCGAGCAATTCGTCCTCTGAGGAGAAGGTTGTGTAGTTGGACACAATGCGCTGCGACACCCATTCCACAGAGATGGTGCTTGCCACCTCTCCGCCCGCGGGCCCGCCCATGCCGTCGCAAACCACGGCGAGAACGCCACCGCCCGGCAGGGGGTGGATTTCATAGGCGTCCTGATTGATCTGTCGCACCAGTCCAACGTGCGATCTTCCCTCACAGTTCATGACAATTGCTCCTTCATATTGCTGCGGCGAAGCTGGCCGCAGGCGGCGTCGATATCGTCTCCCAGCTTACGGCGCACCGTGGAGGTGACGCCGTAGCCGTTCAAAACCTGCGCAAAGCAGTCGATGGCGGCCCGGTCGGAGCTCACGCCGCTCTTGCCCTCCACCGAGTTGAGCGGAATGAGGTTGACATGACACAGCATGCCGCGCAGCAGGGCGCCCAGCTCCTTTGCATGTTCGGGAGAGTCGTTTTTCCCGGAGATCATGGTGTATTCTATATAGACCTTTCGGCCGGTGGATTTTGCATAGCGGCGCGCCGCCGCCAGAAGCAGCTCGATGGGATATTGCCGGTTGACGGGCATCATGGCGCTGCGCAGGCTGTTGTTTGGCGCGTGCAGCGAGATGGAGAGCGTCACCGGCATGCCCTCGAGCGCCAGACGGTCGATGCCGGGCACCAGGCCGCAAGTGGAGACCGAGATGTGGCGAAGGCCCAGATTGACCCCGTCTTTGTGGTTGACCAGCTTGAAAAACTGGATCACATTGTCGTAGTTGTCGAAGGGCTCGCCAATGCCCATGAGCACAATGCTGTCGATGCGCTGGCCGCTGTCCTTCGCGGCAAAAAGCACCTGGTCGAGCAGCTCTCCGGAGGAGAGGTTGCGCACCAGGCCGCCGATGGTCGAGGCGCAAAAGCTGCACCCCATGCGGCACCCGACTTGGCTTGAGATACAAAGAGAGGTGCCGTGCTCATATCGCATGAGCACGCTCTCCACGGCGTTGCCGTCGTGCAGGCCAAAGAGGTATTTGATGGTGCCGTCTTTTTTGCTCTGCTGGCGGCGCAGTATGACCGGCGCCGTCAACAGACAACGCCGTTTCAAGGTCTCGCGCAGCGGCTTTGAGAGATTGCTCATCTCGTCAATGGAGGCAACGCCCTTGGCGCACCAGGAAAAAATCTGTTTGGCCCGAAATGCAGGCTCCCCGAGCTGCTGCATGAGCTGCGCCAGCTGTTCAGGCAGAAGAGATCGAAGCTCCACAAGGGAAGCATTGCCGGCAGGCTCTGTGTTCATTCCTCTTCCCCTTTCTTTTTTCGCAGCAGCGCGACATAAAATCCGTCGAGTTCCTCGCTTGGCAAAATGGTCACGGTGCCATGCTCCTCCATCACACTGATGCCCTGCTGCTCGGCCAGAGTTTCAATGGGTAAAATTTCAAATTCAGGGCGCTGCGACAAAAAGGCGCGCACCACC
>CABRXB010000260.1 GCA_902474785.1 uncultured Eubacteriales bacterium
CAAGACAGAGCTGCTCTCCCACAATGCGGGCGCGCTGCGTCTGCTGGGGGTGGAGCGCTGCGAGAGCGGGTGCAGCGTGCTGACCTTGAACCGCAGCGAGGCCTTTCGCCTGGCGGTGGAGGGCTCGCTCGCCGGAGAACGCTGCGAGCAGACGCTTGACATCGGCGGCCGCGTTTACCAGCTCATCGCAAGCCCGGTGCGCAAGGAGGACGCCGTGGCCGGCGCCGTGCTGCTGCTGCTCGACGTCACCGAAAAAGAGGAGCGCGACACGCTGCGCCGCGAGTTTACCGCCAATGTGTCGCACGAGCTCAAAACGCCGCTCACATCCATTTCCGGCATCGCGGAGATGCTGGCAAACGGCATGGTGAAACCCGAGGATGTGGCCGGCTTTGGTGGAGACATCTACCGCGAGGCGCAGCGTCTGATCGCGCTGGTGGGCGATATCATCAGGCTCTCGCAGCTCGATGAGAACTCCCTGCCCATGGAAAAAGAGCAGGTGGATCTCTATGAGCTGTCCGGTCAGGTCATTGACAGACTTTCGGAAGAGGCGCAGCAGCACAAGGTGACCTTTGCGCTCAAGGGGGATCCGGCGAGCATAGTGGGGGTGCGCCCCGTGCTCGAGGAGATGATCTACAACCTCTGTGACAACGCCATCAAATACAACAGGGAGGGCGGGCAGATCATAGTCTCCGTCCTGCCGCAGGGGGAACATGTGCAGCTCACCGTGCAGGACACGGGAATTGGCATCCCTCTCGAGCATCGTGCGCGCGTCTTTGAACGCTTCTACCGCGTGGACAAGAGCCACTCAAAGCAGATCGGCGGAACGGGACTTGGGCTCTCCATCGTCAAACACGGCGCCGCCTATCACAATGCCCGCCTCACCCTGGAGAGTCAGGAGGGTGTGGGAACCACTGTCAAGATTCTGTTCTAAAGAGGGCTTGGCATCCGTTTTGAAGATGCGGCGCGCAACATGCTTTGCGCGCCGCTTTTTTAAAGATTTTTCTTTTTGAGCAACACAGGGCAAACTCTGCACCGGAATGAGGCCAAAAGCGCGGGTATTGCGTTGGATGGGAAAAGCTTCTGTCAGTTTGAAAAAACACATTGCCCAGGTCAAGGTGACCTGGGCAATTGTAAGACGTGATATCATCCGTAAGGGCCGAAGCAGTGAGCGCGCGAAGGCGATCGACACGCAGGGTGCAACGCAGGTGCACGGCACAAAGGGAGCTCAAAGAAGTCATGGGATGAAATTTGGCAAAGGTTTAGCGTCTGGTCTGTCAGAAGACAGAGGGAAGGGAGCGAGCAAAAAGGTTTTACGAGGGTCTGGCGGTTCTCTATCTCAGGTAATCGCTTTTGTAGTTTTGAAAAGAGGGCGTGGGGTGGGGATAGGAGGCCCACAGTTCATTGGCGCGGCTCTCCCACGCGGCGGCATAGGGTTTGCACTTGTCGCACAGGTGCTGCACGCTCTCAGGCGCCTCGAGGTCGGTGGATTTCGCACCCGTTTGGTCGATGATGCCCGCCAAGATCTCCGGGTTTTCCAGCATGGGGCAGGGGCGAAGGTGGTTGCAGTTGAAGGGCTGCCCATCGCGATAGGCCATGAAAAGGGGACGTTTCAGGGCGTCGAGCAGGGAGACTTCACGGATGTTCGAATCAGAATAGTGGATGAACACGCAGGGCTCGATGTCGCCGTTTGCATTGATGTGCAGGTAGTTGCGTCCGCCCGCCACGCAGCCGCCGACATATTCGCCGTCGTTTTGAAAGTCCATCAGGAAGATGGGTTTTCCGCCCTCTCTGGCGCGCACTTCGCGAATGCGGCGCAGCATGAATTCGCGCTGTGCCACGCTTGGCATGAGATCGGGCGAGGCCAGATTGCCGACCGGCATATAGTGGAAATACCAACTGTAGCGGCAGCCGTTTTCGATGAGCAGATCGAGAAATTCGTCGCTGGTCACACACTCGAGGTTTGCGCTGGTGTAACAGATGGAGGTGCCAAAGAGCAGGCCGTGCGCCTTGAGCAGACGCATGGCGCACAGCACCTTGTCGAAGATGCCTTCTCCGCGCCGCAGGTCGTTGGTCTGCTCAAACCCCTCGAGAGACAGGGAGAGCGAAAGGTTGCCCACTTGCGCCATGTCGCGGCAGAAGGCCTCGTCCACCAGCGTGCCGTTGGTGAAGGCGTGGAAGTGACACTCGCCATGTTTTTTGCACAGGCGGATGAGGTCGGCCTTTCTTATGAGCGGCTCTCCTCCCGTGTACATGTAAAAATACACGCCCAGCGCCTTGCCCTGCTCGACGATGTCGTCAAGCTCCTCATAGGTGAGATTTAGCTTGTGCCCGTATTCGGCCGCCCAGCAGCCTGTGCAGTGCAGATTGCAGGCGCTGGTGGGGTCGAGCAAAATGAGCCACGGGATGTTGCATTGATGGATGTGGCGGTTTTCCCTGATGGTCTTTGTGCCGACATAAGTGGCCTGATATCCCAGCCCCAGCGCCGTTTTTTTGAGAACATGGGGATCGACCTCGTCTAAAATCCGATTGACATACGCCATCCATTTTCCGTTGTCCCGAATCAATGCGCGAGCGGCGTCGTAGGACTCCTCTGTGTACATGTCGCCGGCAACGCGCTGTGCAACATCCACAAATTTCCGCAAATG
>CABRXB010000261.1 GCA_902474785.1 uncultured Eubacteriales bacterium
GGTTTTGCAGAATGGCCCTGCGGCCCGTGACCGGCGGGCAGGAAGGCTGGGGATGCTGAGGCATAGGGGAGGCGTGGAGGAAAAAATGTACATAGCGCGGCAAAAAGGGCGGCAATTTGCCGCCCTTTTGTCAGTGCAGGAAGGACTCCTGCGCGTTTTCTAAACCATCCAACTGACGTTTTACGGTGTCAAGCTGCCACAGGTCTAAAACGCAACCCTTTTTTGTCGGGCTGACCAACCGGTTATCCCATGGAGCAGGCCCTTGATGCGGCGCCGTCTATCACCCCATCGAGACGCGCCGCTCGTAGGCACGCACCAGCTTGGAGAGTACAAAGGTGAGCAAAAAGTAGATCATGCCCACGATGATCATGGGTTCCATCGAGAGGTAGAGCGAGGAGGTGATGGTTTTTTGGACCGTCATCAGATCGCCGATGAAAAAGATGGAGGCCAGCGAGGTGTCCTTGATGACAAGAATGAACTCGTTGCCAAGCGCGGGCAAAATATTTTTCACGGCCTGCGGCAGCACAATGTAGCGCATGGTCTGTTTGTTGGTCAAACCCAGGCTGCGCGCCGCCTCGCTCTGCCCTTTGTCGACGGCCTGGATCCCCGCGCGCATCAGCTCTGACACATAGGCCGCCGCGCACAGCGACATGGAGAGCATGACCGCCTGCAAATTGGTCAGGTTGATCGGCAGAATGCGGGGCAGCAGGAAGACGAAAAAATAGAGTTGGAGCAAAATGGGCGTCCCCCGGATGATCTCGATGTAGGCGGTGCACAGCCACTTGAAAGGCGCAAAGCCCCACATGCGAAGCAGGCAGATCAGCGAGCCGATGATGGTGCTCGTCACGATGGAAAAAAGGGAGAGCATCAGCGTCACGCGCAGTCCGCTGAGAAAAAGCGAGCTGTAGTTTGTGAGAAGGTTGAGAATGGCAGACATTGTTTGACACCTCGTTTTTGGCTTTGATGGATGGAAGAAGGACAGAAGTTGCGCCGGGTATTTGGGACGGTGGGGCTGGGCGCTTCAAAAAAGAACGCTCTCCACCAAAGGGTTTGGTGAATGGATATCGTACGGCTTCGCCCCGTTGCGCAGCCGCCCCACGTGATTTGCGTCGTTGATGAAATCGGGTTGGGATGGGCCGCTGTTGATCGTACATCACGTTGCGACTCTAAACAAAAGCGGCCTCCGTGGGGATGGCCTCGGGGCGAAATGGCGGTCCTGCGTTGCCCCTGTGCAAAAGATTTAGTCCGGTAAAATGCTATTCGTTGACCACGCCCAGCGAGTCGGCCAGCGCAGCGGCCTCCTCAAGCCAAGTGGCAAATTTTCCGGAGGATTCCGCCTCGAGCACAATCTCAAGCACTGCCTCATAGAGCTCGGTCTCCTCCTTGTTGATGATGACATAGTTTCCCTCGTCGGTGGGGAATTTCAAGTCGCTCATCTGAAGGTCGCTGTAGTTCTTGCAATAGCCCTCGCCGGTGGAGGAGGCGATGAGCATGGCGTCCACCTTGCCGTTTTGCAGCGCCATCACGCCGTCCATGGGGCTGGACACCAGCGTGTATTCACATCCGGTCAGGTATTTTTCGGCGTATTCATACTGCAAAGAGGAGATCTGCACGGCGATTTTGCGGTTGTTGAGCGATTCAATGGTCGAGAGCTCTTGCGCGTTCTCCTTGCGAACCAGCGCGCCCTGGTAGCCGTCTCCCACGCCGTAGGGCCCCGCCATCAGCGCCGCTTGCGCCCGCTCCTCTCTGTAGGCAAAAGCCGAGATGCCCATGTCGGCCTGGCCCTGCGCCACCGATTCGATGACGGTCTCAAAGCTCATGGGGGAGATCACCAGCTCCACACCGAGCTGCTGCGCGATGTAGCGGCCAAGCTCGATGTCGGCGCCGGCATATTGATCCGCTTCGGTCTCGGCGTTGAGGTTTTCAAATTCATAGGGCGCCCACTCGGGGTTTGTCGCCATGATGATTTTTCCCTCGCCCTTGACGCGCTCAAGGGCGTTTTCATATTGCGGCTCAGAGCTGTCTGAGCAGCCGAACAGGGCAAAAGCGAGCAAAAGGGCGAGGGCGAGCATGCAAGAAAAGCAACGTTTCATGGGGGGCCTCCTTTTTGACTTGGCAGAATTTTTAAAGGTCTTTTTGCGAGGCACAAAAAAAGCGAGCCTTGTGTCTACAAGGCTCGCTGCACACTTTTCAGTCGCATCCTCATAGGCACAAGCACGAATAGCGCCTGTGCCTACGCACACGCGCTCTACCTATGATGATGCAGATTCAGTTGAAGAGCTGGCAAATAGGATCGCATAATCTGGCACCTCTCTGGAAGAGTTTGAATGGAACAAGTATACCATCATGCTATTCGATTGTAAAGAGGGGAGTGCTTCCAAATAGTGCACAAAATGGAGAGAGATTTTTTATAAAAAATACACAAAAGAGGCCGAAAACAGGGTTTGGTGCAAGCGGCAAACCGCTCTCATGAAACGGGTTGCAACCATTTTGCAAAAGAATCAAATAAGTTCCGGCAAAGGCCGTCGGGTTTGGTTGACGGGCAAAGGCGATCTGAAACAAGCTTGCGGGGCTTGCAATTGTCTGATTGAGATGGCGGCCGGCAGCGCACTTTTTGGCAAGCTTCCCTTTGTGCGGA
>CABRXB010000262.1 GCA_902474785.1 uncultured Eubacteriales bacterium
GCTTGCCTTGCCCCGCCGGTTTGCTTTCGGATTTTTGGATTTCTCCAAGATCCCCATCAGCGTGCCCGCGTCGCCGCAGGGCAAACGAAAAAGGAGGGCGTTTGCAACCATGAAAAGAAACGAGAATGACCGCAACGAAATCAGGTCTTCTGCCGTCCGGACTGGCATGGCCATGGGCGAGGTGGGCGACGATCTCGCCGATGAGGACGGCTGGAGCGGCACCCCCAAACCTGTCCGGCAGGCTCAAACGCGGGAGCCTGGGCTTGTGGCGAAGCCGTGGAGCTGGCCGACGCACCGGGGCATGAAAATCGTCTGGCGGGGACGCGACAGAGAAACCATAGGGCACGGTGTATCAAAAATTCTTCGGCGCGGCCCTTCATTTCACCCCATGGGCAGTCAGCAAAGCTGCCATTGTCTCTGCGGATTCCTGCATTCCTCTTGCAAGCCATTCTTCGATCCATCCATAAGTACCATAGGCAATGAACGATTTCGTATAGGCCCACATATTATCATCTTCCGCCCTTGCGCCGCACAATTCAATAAAAACATTCAAGAACAGGTGCATTAAGTTTTGCCTTTTTAAAAGCAGGTAAAAATCGGCGTTTTCCTTTAAATGCGAAAACAGGCTTCCGTACATTTCGGCATTGGAATCTTTGGATTGTTCATTGTAGCGTTCTTTCCAATTCCGTATCAGAGAAAAAATGTGTTTTTGTACGACGTCCTCTTTGCTTTCAAAATTGCGATAAAAGGAAACGCGCCCCACTTCAGCAGTTGCACAAATCTCATAAATGGATATTTTGTGAATCGGTTTTGTATCGAGCAGCGTTAGGGTAGCTTTGGTAATTTGATTTCTGACAAAGGCGTGACGCGCTTCGTTGCCAAGTGATGATACGTTTCGATCTGGTTGTTTCATTTTCCCCTCTCATCTTGACAGCATCTAACGTGCTTCATATAATGGTTTTCGATGATACAAGTGTTTCCTCGATTATTGTAGTACACATGGCGAAACGTGTCAAGGTAAAGGGATGGATAAAGCCCGGGTAAGGAGAGAAAAGGAATGAAAAAAGTGTTGAAGATAATTGGAATTGCGGCGCTGGTGATTGTTGTTTTGACGGTCGCGCTTTTGCTTTGGCTGTCAAAATTGCCTTCCGTTCCCGACGATTATACGGAGCAGGTATCCGCCGGTGGCGATTTGGAGGCAAGGTATCTGGCGATGGGCAGCCATGCGGTCGGCTATTTTGAGAGCGCGTCCATGAACTCGTTTGAGAAGTATGAGATCTACTATCCCGCTGACATCACCAAAGGCGGGCCGTTTCCGGTCGTGGTATTTGTCAACGGCACCGGGGTGAAAGGTTCCAAATACCCGGCATTGCAGGAACACATGGCCTCCTGGGGCTTTATCACCATCGCCACGGAGGAGGAGTATGCATGGAACGGCTTTAGCGCGGAAATGTGCGTGCGCTATCTGGAAATCCTCAATGCGTATGAAGAAGCCGGAAAAGAGAATGTGTTTTACCACAACATAGATTTGGACAACATCGGCATTACCGGACACTCCCAGGGCGGCATCGGTGTGATCAATGCTATTACGGAGCAAAGACACGCTGACAGCTACAGGGCGGCGGTAATTCTAAGCTGCGGCAACGGGGGTACGGGCATCAACCCTGCTATGCAGTGGGAATTTGATGATACCCTTATTGAAACGCCAACCATGCTAATGGGTTCAACAGGACAAGGCGATGCGCTTTTAGCGTCCCTTGAAAGCGTCCAAAGGCTATACAACAACATTTCAAGCGGAACGCCAAAAGTGATGGCAAGAAGAAATGATGTAGACCATGGGCAAATGCTCTATTATGCGGACGGCTATGTAACGGCGTGGTTTATGTGGCATTTGCGAGGAGATGAAGAAGCCGCAAAAGCGTTTGTTGGCGATCATGCGGAACTGATGGGCAACAGCCTGTATCAAGACCAGCAGAGCCATTTTGTCGAGTAAAGACGCAGCCAAAAGAGAAATGCCTTTGCGGGAGCCCTTTTGAGCCATTGCAGAGAGCTATGGCGGCTTTGCCGCAACAGGGGGCTGGTCTCGCCTGACGGCTTGTCCGGCGCTTCGAAGCGTGAAACGTTTTGAGATCTCCGCCGGGGACCCGCGCCCTCTTGCGCCGCTCTGTGGCGTACCATGAGAGACGGCCGGATGGAAAACAGGCTGAAGCTGTGCGGCGCTCGCCGCTCTGCGTGCACAACTCTGCGTCCAAAACACATTTCTCAAAATTGCCAAACACGCTCCAAAGTCCCTATGAAAAATATGAGCGACTAAACAATTGACCAACTACTTGCGATGCGCGACTCACTTTTTTATCATAAGAACAGATACAGACCGTATCGCAGACAAACGTACTTCAGGAGGAATTTGTGATGCAAACGAGCGTTGTTTTGCTGCAAAAAATTGTGGAGATGTTCTTGCTCATGGCGGTGGGTTTTTTCCTCTATCGAAAGAGGATGCTCTCCGACCAGGGCACGGGCGACATCGGCAAGCTGCTCACAACAATTGTGATTCCCGTCGTTTTGATCAACAGCCTGTGGGGGGAGAAAACGGCGGAAAAGACGGGCGT
>CABRXB010000263.1 GCA_902474785.1 uncultured Eubacteriales bacterium
GGGCATCGAGGCCCAGACGCTGGCCAACACCTACCTTGCCCTCGAGCACGATCTGGAGCTGCTGCCCGTCATCAATAAGATCGACCTGCCCGCCGCCGACCCCGACCGCGTCAAACAGGAGATCGAAGACATCATCGGCATCGAGGCCGCGCACGCACCCCTGATCTCGGCAAAACAGGGCGTCGGCATCGACGCCGTACTCGAAGGCATCGTCGAGCTCATTCCGCCCCCCGAAGGCGACCCCGACGCCCCGCTCGAGGCTTTGATTTTCGACTCCTTTTACGACGCGTACAAGGGCGTCATCGTCTACCTGCGCGTGTTCAACGGCACGCTGCGCGTTGGCGACGCCATCTCCATGATGCAGACCGGCGCACAGTTTGACGTGGTAGAGGTCGGCAACCTGCGCCCCATCGGGCTTGAGTCCACCGGCGTTCTGCGCGCGGGCGACGTGGGCTATCTGACAGCCTCCATCAAAAACGTCAAAGACACCCGCGTGGGCGACACCGTCACCCATGTGGGCCGTGCCGTGACGCAGCCGCTGCCCGGCTACCGTCCCGCCGTTCCCATGGTCTTTTGCGGCATCTACCCGCTCGACGGAGCCAAATATGAGGATCTGCGCGAGGCGCTGGAAAAGCTTCAGCTCAACGACGCGTCGCTGCTCTTTGAGCCCGAGACCTCCATCGCCCTCGGCTTTGGTTTTCGCTGCGGCTTTTTGGGGTTGCTGCACATGGAGATCATCATCGAGCGGCTGGAGCGCGAGTACAACATGGAGCTCATCACAACCGCCCCCAGCGTCATCTACCGCATCACGCGCACAAACGGCGAGGTCGTCGACATCGACAACCCCACCAACTTTCCAAACCCCAGCGAGATTGAACAGGCCGAAGAGCCCATTGTCAATGCCAACATCATTCTGCCCAGCGAATATGTGGGCGCTATTATGGAGCTCTGCCAGGAGCGGCGCGGCGTGTATAAAGACATGAAATATGTCGACCCACAGCGCGTCAATTTACACTATGAGCTGCCGCTCAATGAAATCATCTACGACTTCTTCGACGCGCTCAAATCGCGCACACGGGGCTATGCCAGCTTCGACTATGAGATGCTCGGCTACCGCAAGAGCGACCTTGTCAAGCTCGACATTTTGCTCAATGGCGACGTGGTGGACGCGCTCTCCTTCATCGTTCACGCAGACCGCGCCTATGGACGCGGCAGACGCATCTGTGAAAAGCTCAAGGAGACCATCCCACGCCAGCTCTTCGAGGTGCCCATTCAGGCCGCCATCGGGGGGAAAATCATCGCCAGAGAGACGGTCAAGGCCGTTCGCAAGGACGTGCTTGCCAAGTGCTACGGCGGCGACATCACCCGAAAGAAAAAGCTGCTTGAAAAACAAAAAGAGGGCAAAAAGCGCATGCGCTCCTTTGGCACGGTGGAGGTGCCGCAAGAGGCCTTCATGTCGGTGCTCAAGCTCGACGACTAGGGGCTTTGGTAAAGGACAAGCCCTCTTTGTTGTCGGCGGGGCTGGCCGCATCGAGAACGCCCCGGCAGCTCCGCCGACTTTCCGCCCCAGAATGAGGCTTTGAGGCCCCTTGGCGTTTTGCCCATGCGCCGCATCTTTTTGCCGACTTGCCACACAGAAAAGCAGGCTTTCGAAGGTCTGCTTTTCAAAGCGGTTCTCTCCTGTCAAAAGCGACGATCACCTTTTGATTGAACCGCCTGTGGCAGATTTTTGCCGATGCGCAGCCAGCCCAGAAGGGGTATTGTTCAAAGCCTATTCGTTTTTGCCGCTCACGCTCAAGGCGAGCGCGCCCCGCCGGGCTTTTCTCGCCCGATTCCCCACACATATTTGAAAAGGAGGTCCAGCGGTCATGGAACAGAGAAACCGAACCGGCTATCGCCCGCTGGGGCTCTATCTTCACATCCCCTTTTGCGCGCGCAAATGCCTGTATTGCGATTTCTACTCGGTGGAGCAGCCTCAATCGCTCGATCGATACCTCTTTGCCCTGCTGCGGCAGATGGAGGAATACGCCCCCACCTGCGCCGCCTATCGGCTCGACACCCTCTTTATCGGCGGGGGAACGCCGTCGCTGCTCTCCCGCCGACAGTGGGACAAGCTCTTTCGCGGCGTGGAGCACAGTTTTCGCCTGTCGCGCGACATGGAGGTGACGGTGGAGGTCAACCCCGACTCGGTCGATCAAAAGCAGCTCTCCCACCTGCACCGTCTGGGCGTCAACCGCATCTCCATTGGCGTGCAGAGCTTTGACGACGCGCTGCTGCAGGGAATCGGACGCCTGCACAGCGCAGAGCGCGCCAGACAGGCGGTGCGCGAGGCGCGCCGCGCCGGGTTTGACAACATCAGCCTCGACCTCATGTACGGCCTGCCCGGGCAGATGCCGCAGCAGTTTTACGACAGTCTGCAAGAGGCTTTCGACCTCGGGGTGGAGCACCTGTCAGCCTATGGGCTCAAAGTGGAGGACAACACCCCCTTTGGGCGCATGGGCAACAAGCTTCTTTTGCCCGATGATGACACCTGGGCAAACGAGTATTTGGAGCTCTGCCGCCGCACCCGTCAGGCTGGGTATTATCAATACGAAATCTCCAATTTTG
>CABRXB010000264.1 GCA_902474785.1 uncultured Eubacteriales bacterium
GAGAGCTCGAGCGAAAAGGGAGTTGACGCCGCACGCTCCATGGCGCGCAGCGCCCCATCCGGGCGGTCGCTCTCCCCCAGAAACGCCAGCGTGAGATGCAAATTGTTTTGCCTCGTGTAATTGGCCGACACACCTTGGCGCTTCAAATTGTCCACGACATCAAGCAGCGCCTTTTGAACCTGTGCATCGGGTAAAATGGCCACAAACAGACGCAAGGCCGCTCACCCCTCTTTGCCCTCCAAAATCTCCTTTTGCAGCTTTTTGGTCAATTTAAAAAAGATGATGTCATAGGCCGTGTCGCACAGGCGCCGCAACAGCTCGTCGGGCACCTCGCCATCGAGAAACACCGAGTTCCACCGCTGCTTGTCGCTGTAAAACCCTGGGAAGATGTCCTCATACTCCCTTCGAAGCAGCTCGGCCTCAAGCGGATCTGCCCGAAGCGTCACCATTTCCCGGCCGCCGTAGCCGTATTTGGGGTCGGGCTGGCAGGTGGCGGCATACATTTTCCCCCCCACCTTATAGCGAAACCAGCCCCACTCCACTTTGTAGTCCTTTTCCACACCGGGCTTGTCCAGCAAATAGGCGTCAAGCCAATCGTATCGGTTCATCAAAAAATTCCTTTCTTTGAATCAGAGGCGTCGCCGCGGGCATGGCGCCACACACATGGTCAAAACAGCCTCAGTTGATTTTGCTCCTGTTTGTCCTCAAAGGTGCTCAGATAGGAGAAAATGCGCTTTTGAGAGGTCTCGATGCCCTTTCTCCGGCAGGCTGTGAGAAAAAGCCCCGTCAGCTCCTCCCCCTTTAAACTGGAAAACGCATAGCGGTTGCCAAACGACTTGATATACTGTTGCTTGACACCGGGAAAGTGCTGATCGAGCTTTTGATAGTAGTATTCACGGTTGCCCTCGCGCAATGTCATTCCCATGCCAAAGCTCAGGATTTTTTTCACATGGGCCTGTTCGCAGTGGTGCAAAATCCCCTGCACATTCTCCCTCGTGTCGTTGAGGAAGGGCAAGATGGGGCAAAACCACACCACCGTTTCAATGCCCTCCTCGTGCAGCGTGCGCAGCACCTGTGCACGACGGGCTGTGGTACAGACGTTTGGCTCCACGATGCGGCAGAGCTGCTCGTCATAGGTGGTCAGCGTCATCTGTACCACACACTTGGTCTTTGTTGCAATGCGCTTTAGCACGTCGAGATCTCTGAGCACCAGATCCGATTTTGTGAGCAGCGACACGCCAAACCCATATTCCTCAATGAGTTCGAGACAGCGCCTTGTGAGCCGATACTCCTCTTCTATGGGCAAGTAGGGGTCGCTCATGGCGCCGGTGCCGATCATGCAGCGCTTCTTTTTGCGGCGCAACGCCTGTTCGAGAAGCTGCGGCGCATTGCGCTTGACCTGCACATCCTCAAAGTCGTGCTCCATCTGATAACACTTGCTGCGCGAATCGCAGTAGATGCAGCCGTGCGTACATCCTCTGTATAGATTCATCCCATTTTGGGCCGATAATATCCCCTTCACGTCTCTCTCGTGCAGGCCGGCTCACCTCCTCTCCCCGCTCCACGGGCGTCGCCCGCGGTCGACACCGCGTCAGGCCGGCGCATCTTTTTCCCCGCCGCCGCGCTCCACGAGCGCAAGCTTCTGACCGCGGGTCAGGCGCTTGATGGCGGCCTCCCGCCGCAACGCGGCAGGGCGGTCGGCGCAGGACTCGCGATATACCTCGCAGACAGGCCGCCTGCTTCTGGTGTATTTGGCGCCGCGACCGCTGTTGTGCAGGGCAATCCGGCGCGCCACATCGGCGGCGCTGCCCGTGTAGAGCGATCCATCGCTGCATCGCACCATATAGACATACCAGGACAAGTCCATTCCCCCTCAAACGCGCCGCGTTTTGGCAAAAGCCCAGCACCGCAGCTCTCTACAGTCCGGTCAATTCACGGTTTCACACATGCCGCAACCTTCAGGCTCAAAGTGAGATGATTATATCACACATTGCCGGTTTGCACAAACAAGGCCGTCTGTTGATTTCTGGCAACGCGAAGCACAAAAAGGGCCGGCGCAAGGGCGCCGACCCGTTGGATCCAAATTCATGTGACAACAAGCCCACTTGAAAACAGGCTCCTTCTTGGGTCACTGTTCTCGAAAGACGTTTCAAAAAACCTTCTTGGAAGACGGCGCCGAGGCCGCTTGAAACTTTCGCCTGGGGCTTTTGAATCAGGTCTCCTCTCCTGGAAGCATCCGACCCGCTTGGCACGTCTGTGCGGTCTGGGGACGAAAGTGCATTTTTGAAGAAGTTTCCCTGGGGCAAAGCCGGCTTTGGGCCCTATCCATCTGGCAAAAAACCGTTTCCGTTTTGATCCAATGCTGTTTTCAGACAAATCCATTTGACAAGCCGGTCCCGGACAGTCTTTGGGTTGGGCAAGTCCAGTGGAAAAATCGCTCTGAAGTTCCACCGCAAGGCAATCTCCCGCCTGGAACAAACTCATCAAGGCCCCCTTCGACTGTTGACGTTCCTGCCAAGAGCTAGTCCCAACGACAGGTACAGCCAACCGATCCTGCGGCGCTCACCAGTTCCATGCAGGGTTCAAAACAGCTCTGAAGCGGTCGC
>CABRXB010000265.1 GCA_902474785.1 uncultured Eubacteriales bacterium
CAGGTAGACCGTATCCACCGCGCCGCCGCTCTTGAGCAGCTCTGTCACGGCATTCTTGCCCCACACAAGGGTATCGGTGCGCTCGGCGCGCTCAGGCGCCTGCTCGCGGGCGAATCTTTCCATAGCATCCTCCATCTGGCTTGTAAAATCGGCCATAAGCCGACAGTAACCGACTATGCTTTATAATCAGATAACAGTATAACACAAAGCGGGGGCATTTGTCATCTTTTTTTACAGCTTTTGGGCGCATGCGGCGGCAATTTTACAAGTTTGCCGGGCAAAATGCGCCAAAAGTGCAAATGCCTTTTGCGCCTTGTCGAAACAGCGCTGTTTATACAAAGCGTAGAGGACGCACCGCTTTTCCACCTGTTGAAAACTCTGTGGAAAGTGTGCAAAACCTGCTTTGTGATGGGCTTTTCCACCGTTTCCACAGAGTTTTCAACAGCCGTTGTGGAGAAATTTTCCACATAACAGCCCGGATAAACCGCGCTGTCAATCTGGAATAATGCCGATTTTGGCCGTTTTTCCGCCCCGTTCCCTGACAGAATTTACAAATTTGCCACAAATTCCGCAGGTTTTGCGCCCTGGTGACAAAAGTACATCCTCCGCAGCGAAAAAACCTGTTGATTTTTTGTCAAAGTCAGGTTATAATAAGCTTGATGGCGCACCGGACCTCGGTACGTCAACCACTGATAACGTTTTACGTGGAGGTATGAACTATGCTGGTAAATGCTACCAATATGCTGCTGAAAGCGCGCGATGGCCACTATGCAGTCGGTCAGTTCAACATCAACAACCTGGAGTGGACCAAGAGCATCCTGCTCACTGCGCAGGAGATGAACTCCCCTGTCATCCTCGGTGTCTCTGAGGGCGCAGGCAAATATATGACGGGCTTCAAGACCGTGGCTGCCATGGTCAAGGCCATGGACGAGAGCCTGGGCATCACCGTTCCCGTTGCCCTGCATCTGGATCACGGCACTTATGAGGGTGCGAAGGCCTGCGTTGCCGCCGGCTTCACCTCCATCATGTTCGATGGCAGCCACTACTCCATCGACGAGAACGTCGCCAAGACCACCGAGCTGGTCGCCCTGGCCCATGACCACGGTCTGTCCATTGAGGCTGAGGTCGGTTCCATCGGCGGCGAGGAGGACGGCGTCATCGGCATGGGCGAGGTCGCTGATCCCGCCGAGTGCGCGAAGATCGCTTCTCTGGGCATCGACTTCCTGGCTGCCGGTATCGGCAACATCCATGGCAAGTACCCCGCCAACTGGAAGGGCCTGGACTTTGTCGCGCTGGACAAGATCCACAACGCCACCGACAACATTCCTCTGGTCCTGCACGGCGGCACGGGCATCCCTGACGAGATGATCAAGAAGGCCATCTCTCTGGGCGTCTCCAAGATCAACGTCAATACCGAGTGCCAGCTGAGCTTTGCCGATGCTACCCGCAAGTACATCGAGGCCGGCAAGGATCTCGAGGGCAAGGGCTTTGACCCCCGCAAGCTGCTCGCTCCCGGCGCAGAGGCCATCAAGGCTACCGTCCGCGAGAAGATCGAGCTGTTCGGCTCCGCCAACAAGGCTTGATTTCCTAGCTGCTGCTTAAAATAAACACCACCGCCCGCAGGTATGGTTTAGCACCACGCCTGCGGGCGGTTTTTTATTTAAATTCATCTTTGTGGCTCTGGAAAAATTCCCACGTTGCCCGCACGTTTTCCAGTTCCGTCCAACGCTTTGTTGCGATAGGCTCGCTGTCCAAATCGTAAATCCGCGCCCCCGGCATCGCCAGCAAAAACGGCGAGTGTGTCGCCATGATAAATTGGCAGTTGTAAAACCGCGCGGAATCGTGCAAAAACCGTGCAAGCTCCAGCTGCCGCTCGGGCGAAAGGCTGTTTTCAGGCTCATCCAGCAAATACAGTGCGTCCTCGCGGATGCGTTCGCTGAACACGGCCAGCGCGCTCTCGCCGTTGGAGCGGGTGCGCACATTGGCGGGCAGCGTGCGGCGTGCCATCTGGGACTGGCTGTATCGCCGCGCGGCGCTTACCTGCTTGAGCCGGTCATAGTCCTTCATGCCGTGCATCTGAAACTTTTCCCGCCGAAGGTCATTGTAATCCGCAAACATCTGCTCACGCCGCGTGTCCACGCCATCGTTCAGCGCCCGCAGATCGAGCATATAATCAAACACATCGTCGCTTGTCAAAATCATGCTGCCCGTGGGTATGGGGCGCATAGTCCGCGGCTCACACAGGCGCGCATAATCGTCAAAAAAAGGCGTGCGATTATACTCTGCGCGGCGGTAAAGCCGCAGGGCATCGGCCATTACATTTAATAAGGTCGTCTTGCCGCTGCCATTGCCGCCGTACAGGATCGTGATCTCAAGAAAATCCAGCTCGGGCAGCGTGCGGCCCTCGAACAATCCAAACGGATAGTACGAGTCATAACAGGTCTGCCTCGCGCGCGGACTGAACGCCATGTAGTTCGCTTCTTGTGCCCGGTCTGGGAACCGGAACCCGGAAAGATATACCATAATCGCTCCTCCTGCCCCCATTGTAACACAGTTGTGCGCGTTTGCATAGCGTGGGGCAGGAGGTGTTTTTATATGTCCAA
>CABRXB010000266.1 GCA_902474785.1 uncultured Eubacteriales bacterium
AGAGCCCATAGTCCCCCTGCGTATAAAACAACCGCTGTTTGTCAAAGCCCGCTCGCTGAAACTGATGATCCACGTTGGTCGTTATGACAAAATAGTTTTTGTCTTTGACCAGTGCGAGCAGATCCAAATAGGCCTGCCCTGGCGCTGCGTGGTAGCGGTTGTAGTAGATGTGACGGCTCCAATACGCCCAGTATGCCTCCGGCGACGGATAGGGATAAAAGCCGGCGCGGTACATATCGCTGTAATGGTATTCCTTGATGAAATCTGAAAAATAGCGCTCGAAACGCTCCCCTGAATAGGTCAGCCCCGCCGCGGCCGAAAGCCCCGCGCCTGCGCCGACGACAATGGCGTCGGCCTGTTGCAGTTCAGTTTGGATCTGCCGGATCTGCGCCGAGAAGCGCCCGGTAGATGGCATGGTCGATTTCCTGATAGACATTGAAGATCACCTTGATGTTGTTTTTGGCGTAAGACGGGTGGCGCCTGACCGTATCAATTGCGATTTCAGCGGCGCGCCGGTTTGGAAAATGGAACTCACCCGTGGAGATGCAGCAAAAGGCGAGTGAATGAAGGCCGGTTTGGGTCGCCAGATCCAAGCAGGCGCGATAACACGAGGCCAGCAGCCGTTCGTCCTCTGGTGTGAGGGCGCTGCCCACGATGGGGCCGACCGTGTGCAGAATGTAGCGGCTGGGCAGGTTGTAAGCCCTTGTGAGTTTGGCCGTCCCCGTCGGTTCGGCGGCCCCCTGCGCCTGCATGAGCGCCGCGCAGTCGAGGCGAAGCTGCACCCCGGAAAAGGAGTGGATGGCGTTGTCGATGCAGCCATGACAGGGGACGAAGCAGCCGAGCAGTCCGCTGTTTGCCGCATTGACAATGGCGTCGGCCGCGAGCGTTGTGATGTCGCCCCGCCAGAGATAAAGCCCCTCTTCTACCGGCGTCAAGTCTTCGATGCGTGTGACGCCCTTGGACGCAAGCTCGGCCTGCAAGTAGTCGTCCTGAACGCGCAGGAAGTCGTCGCCAATGGGGGCTGGCAAACGCAGATTCATCAAGGTGCGCAGCAGTCTTCGCGGATCCTGTGGCTCTTGGGCAACGGACAGGACGTCGAGGGAGGGGTTTTCCCGGAGCAAAAACTCGATCAGATAGGCGAGCCGTTCCTCCTGTGTCATAATGTCACCGCCTTTCAGGGGCTTTTCCGGGCAGATTTCAAGAACAGTTGCCGCCGTGCGCGGCGCCTAGCCGGATCGCGGCGGTGCGTTGCACGGAATTAAAAAAGTTTGCTTTTCTTTCTAAGGGAAAACCGGCAACTGCCGCTGCGCAGTTGCCGGCCGGGAGCCTGTCAGCCCCCTGAAGAGGCCCTTTTACAGAGTGTATTCCCGGGGCGGGTTGCCTGAAAAGTCTGCGATGACGGCGCGGGCTTCCTCGAGATAGAAGACCACAAAAATGGGGTTGTCAGCCGTCTGATACTGTGCCTTGACAATGGGATTGTCCATACAGCCCTCTTTGATCGACATCTTGTTTTCAAACACAGCTCTGCCGCTCAGACGGATCCACGCATAGGATGGGCTCGAGACCGAAATCTCGATGTAGGGGTTGTTTTGCATGTCCTGATAGACCTCTTTGGTGTTGTTGGTGCAAAACCACAGCTTTCCGTCCCGCTCGAAGCAGAACATGAAGGGGCGGCATTTGGCCTTGTTGTCACGGCCGATGGTGGCAAGATACTGCACCGGATTTTCCTGCAAAAACTTGACGACTTCATTCATAGAGATTTCCTCCTGGATAAAAAATGGGATGTAAGGCTTGATTCTTTCGCCCTGCATCTTTATACTAGACCCATAGGAGCACATTGTAAAGTAAGCACTTTTTTGTGCTGTAGTTACCAAAAGGATACCATTGAGTGGGGAGGGGTTTTTGTGAAAGATGTGGAGCAAATTGCGGCCGCATACGCAGGGGAATTGCCGGCGTGTCCCGTTGAAACAACGCTGATGCTGATCGGAGACAAGTGGAAGGTGCTCATCTTGCGCGATCTGATGTCAGGCACGAAGCGGTTTGGCGAGCTCAAAAAATCCATCGGGAGCGTCTCGCAAAAGGTGCTGACGGCACAGCTGCGCGATATGGAGGAAAAGGGTCTGGTCAACCGAAAAGTCTATGCAGAGGTGCCGCCGCGCGTGGAGTATACGCTGACCGAGTTGGGATACAGTCTTAGGCCGATCTTGGACGCGATGTGGAGCTGGGGCGAAGCGTATAAGAGCAAGAGCAGCCTGCGCTGACGTAAACGGTGCGAAAAAAGGACGGATCTTGTGTGAAATCGCCCTGCGGCGCGGGAAAGGGCCGAAGTTTGAGGAGGAAAGCCCGGCTCCAGCGGAGGGAGCCCCGGCGCGGAGGAGGGAAAGCCTCGGCTTCAGCGGGAGGAGAAGCCTCCGGTTCGGCGAAGGGAATCCTCGGCGCGGAGGAGGGAAGTCCCGGTCTCGGCGGTAAGGGAAAGCCCCTGACCTCGGCGTAGGGAAGGTTCCGGCTCCAGCGGAGGAAAGCCCGGCCTCGACGGTGGAAAAAGCCCCTGACCTCGGCGGTAGGGAAGGCCCCTGACCTCGGCGGTAGGGAAGGCCCC
>CABRXB010000267.1 GCA_902474785.1 uncultured Eubacteriales bacterium
GGCGCGCGTCGTCGCGCTGCAGGATGGCGTCGATGTCGGCGTCGTAGTTGGCGCCGCGGGTGGCAAGTCTGGCCTTGACGCGATCGGTTTCGTTGCGAATCAGTTTTATATCAAGCATGGGGAGTTTCCTCCTTTTGTAGAATGAAGTTTTTGTTGATAACGCGGTGGAAAAGTGGAAAACCGGCTTTGAAAAAGCCTGACGAGAACGAATGGATGGCCGTTGTCAACAGCCTGCAAAGAGCGTGCCAACCAAAGAAGGCCGCTCCCCTTTCGACGGGAAAATACCGCAGAGGGGTCAAATCTTCTCCGGGAAAAGCTGTTGAAAAAGCAAAGCTCTGCAGGTGATGGCCGCGCCAAGGGCCCATCCGATTGGGATCAATCGTCTCCACAGCTGCAACGGTCTGGTCAAGGGAACCGTGCGCTCCCGATTTGGAAAATTCCTGTGTTTGAGCAACCGGGCAGACCTTGAAGCCCGTCATCTGGAAGATTATCAGAAGTTAAGTTTGCCGTCCTTTTGGGTTTGCACAGGCCGGTTAGAGCTCCACCGGCAGGCCAAGCTGCTCGAGCAGTGCGGCAAGGTCGGCATTGTCATAGTATTCGATCTCAAGCCGGCCTTTTTTCGCCCCCTGGTGGAGCTGCACCCTGCGGCCCAGGCGACCAGAGAGCGTCTCCCCGAGCTGCCGGGCGTAGAGGCTGCGTGCATCCTGTTTGGACGAAGGCGCCTCCTCCTTGGAGGCGGCAGCCGCCAGACGCTCGAGTTGACGCACCGAGAGGCCCTGTTCTGCGGCCTGAAGCGCCAGCGGCAGTGAGATTTTTTCGGGCAGGCCCACCAGCGCGCGGCCGTGGCCCTCGCTCAAAGCGCCCTCCTGCACCATCTCCCGCACCGTCTGCGGAAGCGAGAGCAGCCGCAAGGTGTTGGCGACGGCGGATCGTGATCGTCCCACGCGTGAAGCGACCTCCTCTTGTGTGAGGGAGAAGTCGTCCATGAGCCGGCGGTAGCCGCCGGCCTGCTCGATGGGGTTGAGATCCTCCCTTTGCAGGTTTTCGATGAGAGCGACCTCGAGCACGCCCTCCTCCTCGAGCTCCTTGAGCTGAACGGGGAGTTCGGTCAGGCCCGCAAGTCTGGCGGCGCGCCAGCGGCGCTCCCCCGCGACCAGCTGATAGTGACCGTTTCCAAGGTCACGCACCAGCAGCGGCTGAAGAACGCCGTAGCGGGAAATGGAGTCGGCAAGCTGTTTGAGCTTTTCCTCGTCGAATTCCCGGCGGGGCTGCTCTTTGTTGGGTTCAATGGCTGACAACGGCACCATGCGCAGCGTGCCGCCCTCGACCTCAATGGCACTTGCGTCAAAGAGAGCGTCGAGGCCCATGCCAAGTCCGCGCCGTGGTTTTGTCATGCTGGTCACCTCCTTTGTGGGTGCATGCAATATGAAAATCGTCCCCGAAGAAAGAAACGCGCAAGCGCTTTGCCGCCAAGACATCGCAAAAGCAGCCCATGCGCCAACCGTGCTTTTCTCACGGGTCGAATTCTTACAAAATGAGAGATCTCAAAAAAGTAAAACAGAGGTCCCGTAGTCGGAAAAACCCTGAATCGCGACGGGGTTGTCAAAGGGCAGGCACAAGGCCCGCCGCTCCCCTGCTCCCCTGCTCCCCTGCTCAAAACTGTTTGCTCAAAAACTCGGCGGCAAAGGCGCGATAGGCCTCCGCCCCGCGCGAATACTTGTCATAGAGCCCCACGGGGAGGCCATGGCTGGGCGCCTCGCTGAGCCGGACGTTGCGCGGGATGACGGTGGCATACACCTTGTCGGCAAAAAAGCGTTTGATCTCCTGCGCCACTTCCACGGTGAGGTTGAGACGTCCGTCGTACATGGTGAGCAACACGCCCTCGATGGAGAGCGCCGGGTTGTAGAGTTTTTTGATCTGCTTAATGGAGTTGGTGAGCTGCGAAAGCCCTTCGAGCGCGAAGAATTCGCACTGGATGGGCACGAGCACGCTGTCGGCCGCGTTGAGAGCGTTGAGCGTGAGCAGCTCAAGCGAGGGCGGACAGTCGATAAACAGATAGTCGAAGCGATGACGCAGGGGCAACAGCTTGTCCCGCAGCCGGGTGACGCGGTCTGACTGCGCCACCAGCTCGATGGCCGCGCCTGCAAGATTGTTGTCGGTGGGAAGCAGCGCCAGATGCTGCGCCGGCGTGCGCACCAGTGCTGAGGCCGCTGTGTCGCCGCCGCACAAAACGGTGTAAATGGTGCGGGTGAGCTTCTTTTTGTTGATGCCAAGCCCTGAGGTTGCGTTGCCCTGTGGGTCAAAGTCACACAGCAAGACCTCTTTGCCCTGGGCCGCCAGCTCTGCGGCGAGATTGACAGCGGTGGTGGTCTTGCCCACGCCGCCCTTTTGATTGGCAATTGCAATGATGCGTCCCATGCGGCGCGGCTCCCTTCCCTTCAGACAAAAATACACAAGGCTTCCTATTTTGGAAGTATATATTCCCTATTATAACGCCACCTCTCAAAAAATACAACAGCAGGGGGGAATGTTTCATGTGAAACATTCCCCCCTGCTTGGCTTTTGGATGATGGTGGCGTTGACAAAGAAAAATGA
>CABRXB010000268.1 GCA_902474785.1 uncultured Eubacteriales bacterium
TCTACTACTCCAAAAACAAACTGGGGTTCAACCGCGTGGGCTTCACCGTCGGCAAGAAGGTGGGCGGCGCGGTGACGCGCAACCGCGCCAAGCGCCTCATGCGGGAGAGCTTTCGCCTGCTTGAGCCAAGACTTGTCCAGGGCTTTGACTTTGTGCTGGTCTCGAGAGGCCGTCTGCCGCATCTCAAACGGCAGGCGGTGGACGCCTCGCTCTCCCACCTGCTTGGCAGCGTTGGGCTGCTGCAAAAGGGGGCTTCCTCTTGATCTCCTCTCTGATGCTCGCACTCATCCGGGGATACCAGCGGTTTGTCTCGCCGCTCTTTCCCCCCTGCTGTCGCTACACGCCGACCTGTTCGGCCTATGCGATCGAGGCCATTTCGCGCTATGGCGCGCTCAAAGGGGGGTGGCTTGCGCTGCGGCGTCTGCTGCGCTGCCACCCTTTCAGCAGACACGACTACTACGACCCCGTCCCCTGACAGGCAGGCACATCTCACCCCCACACAAGGAGGTCATCAACTTCATGGATTGGCTGCTCAATTTCCCGCTCGGGAAGCTCCTGGGCTGGTTTATCGATCAATTCAACAGCTATGGCTGGGGTCTTCTGGGCTTCACCGTGGCCACCAAAATCATCTTGCTTCCTCTGGGTCTTATCCAACAGCGCAGCACCATCAATCAGATGAAGGTGCGCCCCCAGGAGGAGGCCATTCGCAAGCAGTGCGGCGCCGACAAGATGCGCGCCAATCTCGAGGTCAGCAACCTCTATAAGGAAAACGGCATCTCCGCCGCAGCCGGTTGCTTGCCCATGCTGGTGCAGCTGCCCATCCTCATCTCGCTTTATAAAATCATCCGCATGCCGCTGACCTATGTGGTGGGTCTGGCCGAAAGCCAGATCCTCGCCATCGACTCCGCGCTTGGCCTCAACTTGATGGCGGCCGAGCGCGTGTCGCACACGGCCGAGGTCGCCATCGCCGAAGGGCTGTTTGCCAACCTGCCCGCCATGGTCGAAGCCGGCCTTGTCGAACCCGGCATTCGAACCTTCAGCTACAACTTTCTGGGCATGAATCTGGCCGAACACCCCAGCCTCGCCTTCAACATGCTGTTGCTCGTGCCCATCTTTTCAGGTGCGGCCGCGTTTTTACAGTCGTGGTACCAGATGAAAACCATCCCCTCCACGCCCGCCTCTGAAAAAATGCAAAATCAAATGCTGTTCACCATGCCGCTGCTGTCGGTGTGGATCGCTTTTACCATGCCCTCCGGCATGGGTCTTTACTGGGGCTTCTCCTCGCTGCTCATGATGGTGCAAAGCATGATCTTGAACACCATCTGGAGCCCGAAGAAGACGCTGCAGGCCGCCTACGCCGCGCAGGAGGCGCGCGAAGAGCTCGCCAGAAAGGAGCGCCTTGCCCGCCGTAAGACCAATCTTGGCGGCCTGAAGGCCGGGCAGGAACCCGTCGAGACCTCGCAGATCGCACAGGACGCCGCGCCCCAGGAAGCTATGAGCCCCGAAGTGGAGGCGCAGATGCGCGCGATCAAGGAACGAAGACAAAAAAATTATGCCAAAACGCTTGGGTTTAAAAACCACATCCCCGATCCCTTTGACGACGACCTGCCTCCCTCCGGCAAAACATCCAAAGGAGGCGAAAAATCATGATCGTAACCATGGAACACATTGCCACAGGCAAGACCATTGAAGACGCCATCAACGCCGGCTGCGACGCGCTGGGACGCGATCGGGACAGCGTGAGCGTCGAGGTGCTGCAAACCCCTTCCAAGGGATTCCTCTTTGGCTTTGGTGCACAGGAGGCCAAGGTGCGCCTGACCTATGAGGTGGATATGCCCGATCCCAAACCCGCGCCGCGCGCCGCACGAGAAAAGCCGGCGCCAAGGCCGCAGCCCTCCAAACCGGAGCCCGGCGCCTCGCCCCGCGAGGCCAAGGCCCCGCCCGCGCCGAAACCCCAGCCGCAGACGCCGGCGCCTTTCAAGGCAGAGCAGCCGTCTGCGCCCGCCGAGAAGCAGGAGGGGGCGCAAGGGCCTCAAAAAGAGCAGCCCCGCAAGCCCCAGCCCAAGGGGGATTCGCGGCCAAAGAGCGAGCGCAAGCCCGAACCGCGCGCGCCGAAGCCCGCCGCCGAGCCCGTCGAGCCGGCGCGTCCTTTCGAGCCCGTCTCGGGAACGCGCGCCGAAGCCTTTTTGCAGGAGATCTTCTCCATCCTGGAACTTCCGGTCAACATGTCGGCCAGCAGCGACGGAACGCTGCTGCGCATCTCCCTGGAAGGGGACAACATGGGTCTTCTGATCGGACGTCGCGGGGAGACGCTCGACGCTCTGCAGTATTTGACCGGCCTTGTGGCGGGTCATGGCGACGAACGCTTCAGCAAGGTTTCCCTCGACATTGAAAACTATCGCGCCAAGCGCGAAGAGGCGCTCATTTCCCTGGCCAACAAGGTGGCTGAAAAGGTGCGGCGTCTGCAAAAGAGCGTGACGCTCGAGCCCATGAACCCCTACGAGCGGCGCATCATCCATTCGGCCTTGCAGGACGTGGAAGGCGTGGAGACCGGCTCCATCGGACACGAGCCCACTCGACGAGTCGTGGTTTC
>CABRXB010000269.1 GCA_902474785.1 uncultured Eubacteriales bacterium
AACGATTGCGTTTTCTTTTTCATAGGATTTTGCATTTTACTTTGATTTAACACAGCCGTGATTTTACACTTAACCTTTGTCTAGTATACTGAAGCCAGAAAGAAAAACAAATCACAAAAAGGCCATAAATACGAAGGACAAAGGAGAGTAGAACATGAAAAAGAGAAATGCTGTCATCGCACTCGGTCTGACCCTTGTTTTGCTGGTTGGAATGCTGGCGGGCTGCGGTCAGGAGACAACGACCGATACCATTTACCCGGTCACCCGTGAGGACGGCTCCGGCACGCGGGGCGCGTTTATCGAATTGTTCGGCATTGAACAAAAGGATGCAGACGGGAACAAGGTGGACTACACCACCGACCTTGCAGAGATCACCAACAGCACCTCGGTCATGATGACCACCATTGCGGGCAACACGGCATCCATCGGCTATGTTTCCCTGGGATCGCTGGGAAACTCGGTCAAGGCCGTTGAGATCGACGGTGTGGCCCCCAGCGTGGAAAACATCAAAAACAAGACCTACAAGATTTCAAGACCCTTCAACATTGCAACCAGAGATGACGTGAGCGCCGTCGCACAGGACTTCATCGCCTTCATCCTCAGTGAAGAGGGGCAGCGCGTTGTGGAGGAGTCGGGCTACATCAGCGAGGGCAACACCGGCGCCTTCACAGGCGGCAATGTGAGCGGAAAGATCACGGTTGCAGGTTCCTCTTCGGTCACCCCGGTCATGGAAAAGCTGCGCGAAGCCTATCTTGCAATCAACAGCGGCGCCACCATCGAAGTGCAGCAAAACGACTCCACCACCGGCATGAACTCAGCCATCGAGGGTGTGTGCGACATCGGCATGGCCTCGCGTGAGCTCAAGGACAGCGAACTGGACAGCGGCCTGACGCCCACCGTCATCGCCATGGACGGAATCGCCGTCATCGTCAACAACGACAGCGAGATCGACGCGCTGACCAGCGAGCAGGTGAAGTCCATCTTCATGGGTGAGATCACCTCCTGGTCTGAGATCGGCTGACCACTACAGGCGAAAGGCCGGCGACAGGAGTCGCCGGCTTTGCGTGCGAAGAAAAGGAGAACCCAATGAAACAGTGGAAAGAAACCTTCATGCGCCTCGTCTTCCTGCTTTGCGCATGCGTCTCCATTCTGGCGGTCGTGCTCATCTGCGTGTTTTTGTTTGCAGGCGGCCTGCCGGCGATGCAGGAGATCGGGTTGAAAGAGTTTTTGCTGGGGCTTCGCTGGAAGCCGGCCAGTGATCTCTATGGCATCTTCCCCATGATTGTGGGCAGTTTGTATGGGGCCATCCTCATCGGCGTGCCGACCGGCGTGCTGTGCGCCGTGTTTTTGGCAAGGTTTTGCCCCAAAAAACTCTACCGCACCTTAAAACCCGTCACAGAGCTTTTAGCGGGCATCCCCTCCATCGTCTATGGCTTTTTCGGCCTGGTGGTCATCGTGCCCCTGATACAGCGCCTGGTTGGAGGGGGAGGCAAGAGCGTGCTCACAGCCTCCCTGCTGCTCGGCATCATGATTTTGCCCACCATCATCGGCGTATCGGAGAGTGCGATTCGCGCGGTACCGGAGAGCTACTATGAGGGCGCCCTTGCGCTGGGAGCCACCCATGAGCGCAGCGTGTTTTGCGCCATGCTGCCGGCGGCGCGCTCGGGCATCACGGCGGGGGTGATTTTGGGGGTGGGGCGCGCCATCGGCGAGGCCATGGCCGTCTCCATGGTGGCGGGAAATCAGCCCGTCATCCCCGAGAGCCTGCTCGCGGGCGTGCGCACGCTGACGGCCAACGTGGTCATGGAGATGGGATACGCGCAGGATTTGCACCGTGAGGCGCTCATTGCGACGGCGGTGGTGCTCTTTGTCTTTATCCTGCTCATCAACATCTCATTCTCGCTTCTCAAACGGAGGGATCGCACATGAAACAAGAGCACAGACAGGCGATGCGCCTGCGTTTGCAGCACTATAAAAAACACCCCGGCTCTTTTGTCGCCATGCTGCTTGTAATGCTGTCGGCCGTCCTGACCGTGGGCGTGCTGGTCTCACTGGTGGGCTACATTCTCATCAAGGGGATTCCAAACCTCACGCCCAGCCTCTTTGCCCTCACATACACCACCGAAAACGTCTCCATGCTGCCGGCCATCGTCAACACCATCACCATGACCGCGCTCTCCCTGTTGCTGGCAGTTCCCATTGGCGTCTGCTCGGCCATCTATCTGGTGGAATATGCAAAACGCGGCAACAGAATTGTGGGGCTCATCCGGCTGACAGCCGAGACACTCTCGGGCATCCCCTCGATTGTCTACGGTCTGTTTGGATATCTCTTCTTTGTCATCGCCTGCGGCATGGGCAATTCCATCCTGAGCGGCGCGCTGACGCTCACCATCATGATCTTGCCCCTCATCATGCGCACCACGGAAGAGGCGTTGGCATCTGTGCCCGACGCCTACCGCGAGGGAAGCTTTGGGCTCGGGGCGGGGCGGCTGCGCACCGTCTTTCGCATCGTGCTGCCCAGCGCGGCGCCCGGCATTCTGGCCGGCGTGATTTTGGGCATCGGCAGGATTGTGGGCGAG
>CABRXB010000270.1 GCA_902474785.1 uncultured Eubacteriales bacterium
TCATCTATGTGGATCAAATCATTGAGGTACCCGAGATCGACCCCACGCCCGAACCCGCGCCTGAACCCGAGCCCGCTCCCGAACCCGCGCCGGAACCCGAGCCCGCCCCGGAGCCCGATCCCGACGCTGTGACCATTACGCTGCTTCACACCAACGACACGCATTCGAGAATTGCCGCCACCGAGACCAGCATCGGCTTTGCCGCCATCAAATCCATTTTTGACGCCAAAAAAGCCGAAAACCCCAACACGCTGCTGCTCGACGCGGGCGACACCTTCCACGGTCAGACCATCTCCACGCTCAACGAGGGCGCAGCGGTGGCCGAGCTGATGAATCTCATGGGCTACAGCGCCATGACCGCCGGCAACCACGACTTCAACTATGGCACAGACCGCCTCAAGGAGCTTGACAGCGAGACAGACTTCCCCATTCTGGTCAGCAATGTCAAGGCCGAAGACGGCACCTACCCCTTCACACGCTACACCGTTTTGGAGCTCTCGGGCGTCAAGGTCGCGCTGATCGGCTTTGCCACCCCCGAGACCACCTATAAATCGCACCCCGACAACATCAAGGGTTATACCTTTGTCGATCCCATTGAGGCCGCCAAAGAGCTGCTGCCCGAGCTTGAGGAAAAGGCCGACATCATTGTGGCCATCGCCCATCTCGGTGAAATCGACGACTACGCCGCCTCCAAGCTGGCGCAGGCCGTGCCCGAGATCGACGTGATCATCGACGGCCACAGCCACTCCACCTATGAAAACCTCTTTGTCAACGGCGTTTTGCTGGCTCAGACCGGCGAATACGATGAAAAGCTCGGCGAAGTGACGCTGGTTGTCAAAGATGGCGCCGTGACCCTCAAGAGCGCCTCTTTGATCACCAAGGAGCAGGCGCTCGCCTACACGGAAGATGCGGCAGTGCTTGCCATGCTGACCGCAATTGAGGCGGACAACGCAAAGATCACCGAAACCGTGGTCGCTTCGACCGACGTCTACTTAGAGGGCGAGCGGGAGAAGGTGCGCACCGCCGAGACCAACCTTGGGAACCTCGTGGCCGAGGCGCTTCTCGCCTCTTACGAAGGGGCCGACGTTGCCATCACCAACGGCGGCGGGATCCGCGCCTCGATCGACGCGGGCGACATCACCATGGGCAAGGTGCTCGAAGTGCTGCCCTTCACCAACTATGGCGTGGCCAAGCGCGTCACTGGACGCCAGCTTCAAGAGGCCGTGGAATTCTCTCTTTCCAAGCTGCCCGAGCAAAACGGCGGCTTCCCGCAGATCGCGGGCATGACCGTGGTGTTCGACAGCTCGGCCGAGGCCGGCAAGCGCGTTGTCGAGATCAAAATCGGGGGCGAGGCGCTTGATCCTGAAAAGCAGTATGTGCTCGTGACCAACGACTTTCTCGCCGCGGGCGGAGACGACTTTACCATGCTGATCGAAGGCGAGACGCTCGGCGAGCTGCCCTTGCTCAGCGAGATGCTCATCAGCTACCTGGCTGCAGGCGGCATCTCCTCCGCCGTGGTGGACGGTCGTCTGACAGACAACGCCGCCCAGGAGCAGACGCCCGCCGCATAACTGCTCTTGATACAATCCGCGCTGAAGCAAAGCCGTCGGGATATGTTGTCCCGGCGGCTTTTTGTCTGATCAATAAGCTTTTTGCAGGATCTCCCCCTCCTCCCAGCAGAGGTTTCCACACAAACTTTCCGGAGGGTCAAAAGGATTTGTTGACGCGCAGCGCCAACGTCATGCGCGCAAAGCGGGGGATTGTGTTTATCGAAGGCTCTGTTGGTCATGCGCGTTGACAGTCAATTTCACCACATAAAACGGAAAAGATAAGGTTCATTCTTTTGTGCTTTACTCCCATCACTCCTTTTTGAATGGGACAATTTTTCTTATATCTTGCTCTTGACAGAACAGGCATGCTTGAAATGATTCATAAATCAAGGTTCTGTCTTGCTGGCTCTTGCGAACTGAGAGATTCCTTTCCGACCAATCAAACCAATACAGATGGTTGCCTATGCTTCGGTGGCAACGCCATACTTTCCATGACAATTGCTGTTTTCTCACCATAAAAACCCCAGGTGAAATCACCCTTTGATCAAAACCAACGTAAACCAAAAATGCTACGGCTCTCGTTTGCCGTTTTAAAACGCCAGGACATCGAAAAAGAGGCGCTCCCACGCAGAGGAGCGCCTCTTTCTTTTCAAAGGGGCACGGGGCAACCCAATTGTTTGCCGCTGCTCCAACGCCGCTGCTAGAGCCGGCTCATGCGATACAGCAGCACCACCGCATCCTGCCTTGTGATGTTGTCGTGCAGATGCAGGTTCCCTGTGTCGTCGCCGCGCAGCAGACCGTTTGAGAGAGCCCACGCAACGGTGTCGGCGGCATACCCGTCGGGGTCGTTGTCCTTTGCCGGCTGCGGCTCCTCTTGCCTTGCTTCAATAAAGGCGGCCGGGTCGATGGTGGCGGGGTAGTGATACTCCCCCTGGTGCAGCTCAAGATGCAGATGCTTGCCTGTGACATTGCCGGTCGCGCCCTCAAAGCCAAGCACGGTGTCATACCCCACCTGCTGCCC
>CABRXB010000271.1 GCA_902474785.1 uncultured Eubacteriales bacterium
GACCTTTGGGGCGTCCCGCTTTTGTTGTGCAGAGAAATCGGTCGCTATATGAGAAAAATTTTGTACAATATCGATGTGAGGAAGTTGTAAAACTTTTCTGCCGACGGTTTTAAAACGGGAGCCCGGGATGCTGATCAAAAGGACGGAAATGCTGCATAGCGCATTGAGTTTGCTCGCCTTCGTCCCAAGGGCGTCGGCACAGGAGAGAGTCCCGCTGCGCCCGGGCATTTGGCTCAAGCGATCAAAGTGCAAAAGAGAGCCGGATTCAAAAATCTGCAGTCTGATCTCTGCCAAATCAAAATCAAAAAAGCGGATTTCCGGCGCGCTGGCGGAAATAAAACAGGATGAAAATTCCGTGCGCAACCCCAAAAAAGGGCGGGTCTTTTATCCGTGGATTTCCAATTTTGCAAACGTGACCATTGGTCAGTCGACCTGTGCGACCTGATGCCGTGTCACCGCTTGCGACGAGAGCGCCAGCTATTGTATCGCAAGCTTGCCCGGCTCAAAACCGGTCACATTGCGGATTGGAGCCTGTGATTTCTTCTTCCCCTCCCATGACGCTGGCAACGGCCCGTTGATCATACAGGTCACGACGGTCGACGGTTCAAGCGCAACTTTTTTTCAGCGACGGATGCGGCAGAAAAAAAGGGCTGCTGTTCGGCTCTGCCAGTTCCCTTTGGGAGCGCATGGCCGTTGTAAGACAAAGCGCAACTTTTGTATTTTGCCGCCCGTTTTGGGATTTCAAGACATCAACAGGCGCATGGGGTTACAAAATGCGCTTTTTTCAGTGCTCTCTGTGCGGTCAAGCGGATTGACAAATACGTAGAAAATGAGAAAATTTTTTATAGACAATTCACAAAAAGAGGACGTGTAGAATTGGGATGTTCGGTGAAAACAGGGATTTGTTTGAACAAAGGTTGAAAGCTGTTGCTTTTTTCCGCACGTTTTTGATATAATGCCCGCAATATCAACCGGACAAAATGCCCGGAGAATTGTTGAGGTGAATGCAATGGCCAACTACATCAAATGCGGACAGCTTTTTTGCGCAAAGGACGATACCGTTCTAAATGACATGGCGATTCTCGTCGAGGGGAACAGAATTGTATCGGTAGCCCCCATCGCGGAATGTCCGCCGAAAGACGGGCAGCAGATCGTTGATCTGTCCGGCAAATTTGTCATGCCGGGGCTCATTGACGCGCACTTACACACGTCCATGAGCGGAGAGCCCGACAGCACCAACTGTATGTACTACCAGCGCGACGGGGAGCTTGCGATTATTTCCATGCTCAACGCGCAGGAAGACCTACTGGCCGGCTTCACTTCCATTCGTGACGAGGGCAGCTTCAACTATATCGACCTCGATGTCAAAAAGCTCATCGACTCGGGCAAGGTGTTCGGCCCGCGCATGTTTGTCAGCGGCGTGCCGCTCTCCTCCACGGGCGGCCACGGCGACAGCCACTTCAAACCCGGCATCACCGGGGCGAGCATGGCCTATATCGTCAACAGCCCCGACGAGTGCCGCGCCGCCACGCGCACCAACATCAAATACGGCGTCGACCAGATCAAGCTCATGGCAACGGGCGGCGTCATGTCGATGGGCGACGAGCCCGGCGCGCCTGAGCTGACCTATGAGGAGATGAAGACCATCTGCGACCTGGCAGCCTCCCACGGCAAGCTCACCACCGCCCATGCGCACGGCGCCGAGGGCATCAAAAACGCCATCCGCGCCGGCATCACCTCCATTGAGCACGGCATGATGATCGACGATGAGGGCATGCAGATGATGGCGCAGAGCGGCACCTATCTCATTCCCACCATCATCGCCGCCTATCAGATCGTTGTCAACGGCGCGAAGGCCGGCATCCCGGACTGGGCTGTGGAAAAGGCCGACCGTTGCTTGAAAAACCACGGGGAGAATCTCAAAAAGATGCGCAAGATGGGTGTGAAGATCGGCTTTGGCACCGACGCCGCCACCCCCTTCAACTACCACGGCAAGCAGGCCTTTGAGTTTGAGCTCATGTGTCGCTTCGGCGATTTCGCTCCCGCAGAGACACTGCTGGCAGCAACCAAGATCAACGCTGAGATGATGCGCTGGGACGACAAGGTCGGTTCCATCGAAGCGGGCAAGCTGGCCGATATCATCGCCTTTGACAGCAGCCCCCTGGAGGATATCAAGGTGATGACAAACTGCACCTTTGTCATGAAGGATGGCGTGGTCTACAAGGGCTGACAGCCACAGATCAAAACTATGTGAAACGGCAAAAAGGCCGCGCAGGATTTTCCTGCGCGGCCTTTCTTGTCGTTCCTGGGGGATCCATGGTAATAAGCCTTTTGATCGGCTTCTCAAATGGCGTGCGCCACCGGATCAAAAGACAGAAGGGCTCTGCCAGCGCAGGGCCCTTCTGTTACAAAACGAAATTTTTGACACCTCTATCTTACCACAAAACTACGAAAAATTCAAGCCTGGTTCTTTGAGAGCACAGAGGGTATGCTGTTGCTTGGACGTTTGAATGGACAAGAGGAGGGGAGCGCCGTGTGGAGGAGCCTGGAGGAGAAGATCCCCGTTGA
>CABRXB010000272.1 GCA_902474785.1 uncultured Eubacteriales bacterium
TCCAATGCCAAGAGCGAAGATATTTTCTTTTGCAAGGTCTTCCTTTTTGACGCCGCCGTTGTATTTGAGCGCCTTGACCGTTGTGACCAGCACCACGGCGGAGGGCTTGAGCCCCGCTGCGCGGCACTTGATATCGAAAAACTTCTCCGCGCCAAGGTCGGCGCCAAAGCCGGCCTCGGTCACAACATAGTCGGCCAGCTTGAGGGCCAGCCGCGTGGCGCGAATGGAGTTGCAGCCGTGCGCGATGTTGGCAAAGGGCCCGCCGTGCATGATGCAGGGCGTGTTCTCGAGCGTCTGAATCAAGTTGGGCTTGATGGCGTCTTTCATCAGAGCTGCCATGGCGCCCTCGACCTTGAGATCCCTGGCATAGACGGGCTTTTTCTCCACATCATAGGCCACAAGGATGTTGCCAAATCGGCGCTTAAGATCGTCGAGATCCTCAGACAGACACAAAATCGCCATGACCTCGCTTGCCACCGAGATCATAAAGCCGTCCTCCCGGGGCACGCCGTTGCCCTTTCCGCCAAGGCCGATGACGATGTCGCGCAAGGCGCGCTCGTTCATGTCCATCGCACGCTTGATGAGAATGGACGAGGGGTCGATTCTCAGCTCGTTGCCCTGAAAGAGATGGTTGTCGAGCGCCGCACACAGCAGGTTGTTGGCGGCTGTGACGGCATGCATGTCCCCTGTGAAGTGCAAATTGATGTCCTCCATCGGAGCCACCTGTGCATACCCGCCGCCGGCGGCGCCGCCCTTGACGCCAAACACAGGCCCCAGCGACGGTTCGCGCAGCGCGATGACGGCGCGCTTTTGCAGCCGGCCAAACGCCTCTCCAAGACCAACCGTCACGGTGGTTTTCCCCTCGCCAGCCGGGGTGGGGTTGACGGCCGTGACCAAAATCAGCTTGCCGTCCTGCTCCCCAGCGAGACGGTCAAACGCAGCGTCTGCAATCTTGGCCTTATACGTTCCATAGCATTCCAGCTCGTTTGCGAAAAGTCCCAGATCGTTTCCCACCTCGGGAATCGGCTTTAGTGTCGCCTCCTGAGCGATCTCCACGTCGGTCTTCATCGAGGGAATCATCCTTTCCTTGTCATGGTGTGTCTGTGCATACTTTTCCATTTTTTATCTCAGTTATCATATCACAAAAACCGACCGCAAAACAACTCTTTTTCTAGTGACTTTTCTCGTTACTTTTTTCCCTCAAATCACTTCCACCTCCCCACATATTGTGGTATAATAAAAACCAAATTGTATGCTGAAAGCGTCTGCTTGTATGCGCATCGATTTCCTCTTTCAGAAGTTTAAAAGGAGGCCCCATGGCGAACATCTTACGACAACTCAAGGCCTTTTTTCGCCGGATCGACTTTGTGTTGCTGCTGCCCACCTTCACGGCCTCCTGTTATGGCCTGATTCTGGTGCTGGCGGCGACGGCAACCTCGTCGAGAACGCTGTCGCGCTCCTTTTTCATCCAGGGCATCGCCCTTGCCATCGGCTTTGTCTGCATGCTTGTGGTATCGGTGTTCGACATCGACCTGCTGACCGACCTGTGGCCGCTGCTCTATGCGCTGGCGGCAGGCGCCATCGTCATCACCATTCTCTTTGGCAAGGGGCCGACGGGCGACAGCAACCGCAACTGGCTTTATCTTGGCCCCGTCAGCGTCCAGCCCACCGAATTTGTCAAGCTGGCTTATATTCTCATATTGGCCAAGGCTCTCGACCGCGTAAAAGATTCCATCAACCAGCTCTCCTCGCTGCTCTTTGTCGGCGCTGTGGCAGGCGGCATTTTGCTGCTCATGGTGTTGCAAGGCGACATGGGCACCACGCTGGTCTTCTTTTTTATCACGGTGGTCATGCTCTTTTGCGCCGGGCTCGACTGGCGCTTTTTCGCCGGCGGCGCGGTCGCCGTTTTGCTGGCCGCTCCCCTCGCGTGGGAACACCTGCTCTCGGGCTACATGCGCGATCGCATTCTCTATGGCTTTCGCCCCGAGCTCGACCCCACGGGTTACGGCTTTCAGGCGCTTCAGAGCAAAATTGCCATTGGCAGCGGCCAGTTCTTCGGCAAGGGCTTTTTAAACGGCACCCAGATCAGCCTGCTCCCCGCGCGCGAGACCGACTTTCTCTATGCCACGGCAGGCGAGGAGTTCGGCTTTGTCGGCAGCATGCTGGCCCTGCTGCTGCTGCTCTTTTTGCTGCTTCGCATTTTGCGCATCGCCACCGCCACGCGCACCGACATCGGATGTCTGATCTGCATGGGCGTGTTTGGCATGTTTTTTGCGCAGATCTTTGAAAACATCGGCATGTGTCTGGCGTTGCTGCCCGTTGTCGGCATCACGCTGCCTTTCTTCAGCTATGGAGGCTCCTCCATGATCTCCTGCTGGCTGGCCGTCGGACTTGTCATGGCGGTCTATCGGCAAAACGAGAGCACGCTCTCGTTTGAGGCATAAATGTCCATTCCTCACTAAAAAATCAAGGTTAAAATAGAATTCTTCTTGAAAGGTGGTTTTTTTATGAAAAATTTGGTCATCACAATTGGCAGACAATATGGCAGCGGTGGTCGCGAAATCGGC
>CABRXB010000273.1 GCA_902474785.1 uncultured Eubacteriales bacterium
TGGCCGAGACCACGAAAAATCCCGCCACTCCCGTTTTTTTCAATGCGGGCAGGTCGAAGGCCAGAACGCCGCCGCCCACCACCACCGGAATGGGGCTGATGCGGGCGAGTTCGGCAAGTTCTTCAAAATTGCGCGTGAGAATGTTCCCGCTCTCATCCCGGCCGCAGTCGAGCTTGGTCACAGAGGGGCGCAGGGGGCCTGCGCCAAAATAGTCCACCTGGCTCACGTCGGCCGTCTTGACATAGTCAAACAGATCCTGCGAGCGCGCGGAAAGACCCACAATGCAGTCCTCCCCGAGATAGTCCCGGCAGATGGAAACCGGGATGTCGCCCTGCCCGACGTGCACGCCGTCGACCTTGACGCCCAGCTTGCGGGCGGCCAGCACCACGTCGAGGCGGTCGTCGATGAGCAGAGCCAGGCTTTCCGAGCGGCCGGCGCGGGCGATGATGTCGGCCGACTGCCGGGCCAGCTCGATCATGTCGCGCGCCCCCGCCTGCTTGCTGCGAAGCTGGATGCAGGTGAAGCCGGCGTCCACCACCGCGCCGATCATGTCGGCCACGGGGCGCCCTTGCGTGTTTTCTGGGCCGACGACAAAATATTTGGAGATATCAAGCGTTTTGCGAATCGACATGGGACACTTCCTCCTCACAATTCTTCCACGTCAAAGGGGTTGGCGGCGATCTCCTCGGCGGTTGCCAGATACAGCTCGTCGAGAAACTGCGCCTGGAAGCTGCCGGGGGCGGTGACGCGCTGCTCGGCGCGGCGGCCGGCCAGATTGTAGACGGCGGTGGCCGTCAGCGCGGCGATGAAGGGGGAGGCAACCGTGGCGTAGACCGCCGCCACACCGCCCAGAGAGCACCCGCTGCCGGTGATCTTTTCCATAAAATGCGAGCCGCCATAGGAGCGGACAAGCAGCCTGCCGTCGGTCACAAGATCCTCCTTGCCGGAGACCGCCACGGCGCCGCCCGTCCAGCGCGCCAGCGCCACGGCCGCATCCTGGGCACAGGCCACCGAGTCGGTGGAGTCCACGCCGCGGGTGTTGTTGGTGCCGGCGTCGCCGCAGAGCTCCCACAGGCTTGCCAGCGCAATGATCTCCGAGGCGTTGCCGCGAATGACGTTGGGTTTGAAGGGCTTGAGCTTGCGCAAAATTTCGGTGCGAACGCTACCGATGCCGATGCCAACGGGGTCGAGCACACAGGCTTTTCCCGCCTCATGCAGCGCCTTGGCCGTGCGCGGCATGGTCTGCTCATGAATGGGGAGCAGCGTTCCCATGTTGAGATAGACGGCGTTTGCCGCAGCCGCGAGGAATTCGCCCTCATCCGGCAGATAGACCATGGCGGCCGAGCCGCCGACGGCGATCTGGGCGTTGGCCACAAAGTTTACGGTGACGGCGTTGGTCACGGAGCCCGCCATGGGGTTGCCTGATTTGACCGCTTCGACCGCCTTTGCGATTTGAGTTTGAATGTCCTGTTTGCGCAATGGTATCACACTCCTACTTGTCGTTGAAAATAAAAAAAGATTGCACGAAAAAGCCATACCCGTGGTGGTATGCCCCTTCGTGCAATCTTTGCACTCTACTGACATTATAACTTTGCAATCCGGCCTTGTCAAGGGTGTGATAAAATTTCCAAGCGGCTGTCGATCAACAGAAAAACCTCTGTTCAGGATGACGGGAAGAAGCGTAAAACAATCGGAAAAAAGGAGCAGAGCCTGTCGATGTTTCATCTGGCCTGCGGGTTTGGTTCGGCAAAACTCAGCCAGTGAGGGAAAAACAAAGCGGAAAGAATGGAACTTGCGGGTTTGCCGAGCGGACGTAAGCCCCGGCGAGATCCCCCAAAAAGATACGGCTCAAACCATGCGTTGCCGCTTTTTCAGGGCAAAGCGGTTTTCCCAGGGGGGTCTCGGCGCAAAAAGGGGGGCTTGCTGCAGCAGCAAAAAACGCGCCCTGTGCGCACAATTTCTTTTTCTTGTCGTTTGCTCTGGGCGTCAGGCAAAAATACGGGGGGAAATCTGACCAAGATTGCCCGCTTTTACGCAATGACGCTTGCATTTTGCATGCACGGTCAATATAATAAACTATTATGGCCGTCAGGCGGAAAAGAAGGAGAGGAAACGATGAGCAACAAGATCGAGGAGGTCTATGGAAAAAATCTTTTCCACGATGAGGTTCTCAAAGAGCGCCTCCCAGCCGAGACATACGAGGCGTTGCAGCGCACCATTCAAGATGGCGCGGAACTCGAACCGCAGACGGCCGACGTGATCGCCGACGCCATGATGAAATGGGCGGTGGAGCGCGGCGCAACCCACTACACCCACTGGTTTCAGCCTTTGACCGGCATCACGGCGGAAAAGCACGAATCCTTTATTGAACCCGATGAAAAGGGCGGCGTTGCGCTGCGGCTGTCGGGCAAGCGTCTCATCAAAGGCGAATCGGATGCGTCGTCTTTTCCCTCGGGGGGCCTGCGCGCCACATTTGAGGCGCGCGGCTACACCGCGTGGGACTGTACCTCTCCCGCCTTCTTGAAGGAGGACGCCGGCGGCATCACGC
>CABRXB010000274.1 GCA_902474785.1 uncultured Eubacteriales bacterium
TCTCGTGTTCTCCCGCACACCTGTCTTTGGCGCAAAGGGCAAACCGCTGTACGCTGCAAAATCTTGCGGCTCCGCGCCCACCCGAAAACATTTGCTTTTTTCACCTTCAAATTCGCTGATGCGTCCCCGATGTCAAGTTCCACCATGATAAGGCCAGGGGGCGCTCTTTTTTTAAGCCTATGCGGGGGGACGGGGAAAGCGTCCAACCTCCTCTCGTACAAAAAGAAGCGGGGCCTGTTCGCTCACAGGCCCCGCTCTGATTTTAGGGGAAGGCGATCTTCTGAAGCCGCAAGTGCGTCACGCCGGGTTTGCATCGCTTTGCGTCATGCGCCAGGTGTGGTCAAGCGGCCCGCTGCCGGCACCGAGATCGAGCATGGCGGCAAGCGCCCCCGTGAGGTACTTCTTGGCGCTGTGAATGCTCTGGGCCAGCGACAGTCCCCTTGCAAGACCGCAGGCGATGGCCGAAGAGAGCGTGCAGCCCGTGCCGTGCGTGTTGGGGTTATCAATGCGCTGCGAGGCAAACCACTCGATATGCCCCTCTTCACAGAGGCAGTCGACCGCGTCGTTGACCAGATGTCCGCCTTTGACCAGAACCGCCACGCCCGTTTTGTCGGCGATGGCGCGGGCGGCTTTTACCATGTCGTCCTCATTGTGAATGGAAAAGCCGCACAGCACCTCCGACTCCGGGATGTTGGGCGTGATGACGCGGGCCAGAGGGATGAGCGTGGAGATCAGCGTCTCAATGGCGCTCTCCCCGATGAGACGGCTGCCGCTGGTGGCCACCATCACAGGGTCGACCACGATGTTTTTGGCCCCATAGCGCGTGAGAGAGCACGCGATGGTCTCAATGATCTCGCTGCTGCTCACCATGCCCACCTTGACGGCGTCGGGCGCAATGTCGGTGAACACGCAGTCGAGCTGCTGCGCCACAAAGTCGGGCGACACCTCGAAGATACCGGCCACGCCGGTGGTGTTTTGGGCCGTCAGCGCCGTGATGACGCTGCTGGCATAGAGCTTGTGGGCGGTGATGGTTTTGATGTCGGCCTGAATGCCGGCGCCTCCACTGCAATCAGAGCCCGCGATGGTCAGGACGGTTTTCATATCAATTCCCTCCTACTTGCTTGTTGCCTTACGATTTTTTGGGGAACAGTTTTTCTGCCGCCACGCACAGCAGCATGGTGATGAGCATGACGGGCAGCGTGTTGCCCACAGGGGTTTCAAATTGCATGAACACGCGATAGAGAACAAATCCAATGGCCCAGACGACCAGGTTCTTGCCGGAATAGGCGCTGCCGGAGCGATCCTTGTGCAGCAAAAAGGCGTCTGCAATGAGCACGGCGATCATGGGTGCAAACACCGAGCCGATGAGGTACAAAAAGCTCTCAAACTGCTCCACGGGGGTCAACACCGCCATGAGCGTTCCCACCACGCAGACGATGGCGGCCACGCTCTTTTCCCCCCACCTGCCGTTGATGCTCACAGCGCTGACGCCGGCGGAATAGACATCCAAAAAGGTGGTGGTGACGGTGGACAAAACGACGATGAGAAGACCTGCCACGCCGAGCCCCGCCGTCAGCATGATTTTGGCGATGTCGCTCTCCCCGGTGAAAAGGGTGGCGCCCATGCCGATGACATACATCCAGCAGCTGCCCACAAAATAGACGGCGGCGCTGGCAAAGGTGGCGGCGCGCTTTTTCTCTGCGTAGCGCGTGTAGTCGGAGATCAGGGGCAGCCACGAGAGCGGCATGGCGACCGAGAGCTCCACGGCCGCGCCAAAACTGATGCCGCCGCTTTCGCCTACGGCGGGAATTCCACCGCGAAAGACGACCACGCTGAGCACCACCGTGAGCAAAAACAGGCCGCCCACGGCGACAAGGTTGAGCTTGCCGAGATTTTGAATGCCGATGTAAATCCAAAGCAGGATCAAAGCGCCGATGGCGACGCTCCACACCCACTCGCCCCAGGGCAGGATGGAGGTGGCTGCGGCAGCGCCGCTGGCAATCATCACAGCAGTCCAGCCGACCAGTTGCAAGACGTTGAGACTGGAAAAGAGCACCGAGCCCTTTTGCCCAAAGGACAGCTTGACGGTCTCCATGGCGCTGCGCTCGGTGTTCGCGCCGATCATGCCTGCCAAGTAGAGCAGCACGCAACCGATCAGATGCCCCAGCAGGATGGCCGCAAGACCCTTGGAAAAGCCCAGCGGGGCGATCAGCGTTCCCGTGAGAATCTCGGCGATGGAGACGGCCGCGCCAAACCAGATCAAACTGTTGGACCACACGGAGGTTGTGGTTTCGTTCACTTTATTTTCTCCCCTTCTCTCGGACAAAAGAGCGCGGGGAAGCCACTTTGCGCGGCGGTTGGCAAAATCTTTTTCAACATGCAAAAAGCGGGCAATGCCCACCTTGGCATGCCCGCAATCGATTTTACAAATCGTGCTCCCTACGTTGGCATTACCCACATCAGGTGATAAGGGTAGAAGTTTTCGACTTCCTCTCAGCCTGCAACACAAGCTCCCCTGTCCGATATTTTATTGCCTTTA
>CABRXB010000275.1 GCA_902474785.1 uncultured Eubacteriales bacterium
ACACCCCCTTCTATTTTATGACAGGCAACCCGCCGTTATCAAGACGGCGGCGCGCTTTATTTTTCTTTTTGAAAGGACGTGAAGCCATGGGCACCATTCGAACCCGCTTCGCCCCCAGCCCCACCGGATACATGCATGTGGGCAACCTGCGCACTGCGCTGTATGCCTACCTGCTGGCAAAAAAAGACGGCGGAACCTTTATTTTGCGCATTGAGGACACCGATCAGGAACGTCAGGTGGAGGGCGCAGTTGACATCATCTATAGAACGCTGGCCGAAACCGGCCTTGTCCACGACGAGGGACCCGACATCGGCGGCCCTGTTGGGCCCTATATCCAAAGCCAGCGTCGCGACATCTATCGAAAATACGCCCTTGAACTGGTGGAAAAGGGCGCCGCCTACTATTGCTTTTGCGACAAGGAGCGTTTGGATGAGCTGCGGCTTGTGCAGGAGGCGTCCAAAATGCCCTCCAAGTACGACGGGCACTGTCGCAATCTCTCCAAAGAGGAGATTGAAGAAAATCCGTCAGAAAATCCCGGAGAGCGGCGCCACCGTCTTTGAAGACGCTGTGTTTGGCACCGTCTCCACCCCCAACGACTCTCTCGACGACAATGTGCTGCTCAAAAGCGACGGCCTGCCCACCTACAACTTTGCAAACGTGGTCGACGACCATCTGATGGGCATCACCCACGTCGTGCGAGGAACGGAATACCTCTCGTCGGCCCCCAAATACAACCTGCTCTACGAGGCCTTTGGCTGGGACATCCCCGTCCACTGCCCCCCGGTGATGAAGGACGCGCACAACAAGCTCTCCAAGCGCAATGGCGACGCCTCCTATGAAGATCTGATCGCCGCCGGCTATCTCAAAGAGGCGGTGCTCAACTATATTGCTCTGCTGGGCTGGAGTCCCGGCGGGGAACAGGAGGTCTTTACGCTGCCCGAGCTCGTCGAGGCCTTTGACATCTCGGGCATCTCCAAATCGCCCTCCATCTTTGACACAGACAAGCTGCGCTGGCTCAACGGCGAGTATATCCGACGCCTGTCGCCCGCTGCGTTTTACGACATGGCAAAGCCCTACCTCGACAAGGCCGTCACCAGCGCGTCTGTCGACAAGAAGGCTGTGGCGGCGCTGCTCCAGCCGCGCTGCGAGCTGCTCAGTGACATCCCCGAGCAGGTCGACTTTTTCGACAGGCTGCCCGACTATGACACCGAGCTCTACTGCCACAAGAAAATGAAGACCAACAAGGAGAACTCTCTGATCTCGCTGAACGCCATTTTCCCCGCTCTGGAGGGCCTCTCCGACTGGACGCAAGACGCTTTGCACGCCGCTCTTTTTGCCATCATTGAACAGATGGGCGTGAAAAACGGCGTGGTGCTTTGGCCTCTGCGCGTGGCTGTGTCGGGCAAGGCGTTTACGCCGGGCGGCGGCATTGAACTTGCGCTGCTGCTGGGCAAGGAGGAGACGCTTGCCCGCGTGAAGCGCGGCATCGAGCTGCTCTCCTGATTGTGTGCCACATCTCCCCGGGCCCTGTGGCCCGGGGAGGTTTTCTTTGGCGCAGCGTTTGCGCCGCATGGCGCAAAGAGACTGCGGGCAAGCACCGGGCAAGCGCATTGTAAATTCCCACTTTCATTTCAACAAAGTCTCGCGAGAGCACATGCGGCATCAGCATGCTTACATGCGGCATCAGCATGCTTTGAAAAATTTGTGTTGACCGCTTGTCAACTCATGCCCTTGTAAAATTTTACTCCCCCACATCCCATACTGGGCCAAATCTGCCCTTGCCGCCCGCTCTCTTAAGCGAACAAAGGCCGTTTTGCCAAGTCACCATAAAGTATTTCCTTTTACTGCAAAAAACGCGCCTTCATCTGACCTGGGCAGAGCCTGTCCAGAACGTCGAAAGCCTGCATCCGACGCCATAACCAGACCATGCCGATCAACGGCGAGCTCGGTGACAGCGCAGCTTTCCGCTACATTGAAGCGCCGCTCGGGATTTCAATCGTCTTGCTTTTTTCACACCACCCTGCCCATGACCTTACGATTTGCGAGAGAGGAGGCGGCCATATGACCAGCGTCACCTGGAACCCGTGGCACGGTTGTCACAAGATCAGCGCCGGCTGTGAACACTGCTACGTCTACCGCGGCGATGAGCAGTATGGCCGCGATGCGTCCATCCCTGTCAAAACCAAGTCCTTTCGTCTGCCCATTGCGCGCGCAAGAGACGGGAGCTACAAGGTGCCGCCCGGCGCCACGGTCTACACCTGCTTCACCTCCGACTTCTTTTTGGAGGATGCCGACGAATGGCGCATCGAGGCCTGGGAGATGATCCGCGCCCGTCCGGACTTGCATTTTTTCTTTGTCACCAAGCGCATCGACCGCATGGATGTCAACCTGCCGCTCGACTGGGGGAAGGGCTACCCAAACATCACCATCGCCTGCACGGTGGAAAATCAGGATCGGGCAAACTACCGGCTTCCCATTTTTCTCGCCTCTCCCATTGCGCACCGCCACATCGT
>CABRXB010000276.1 GCA_902474785.1 uncultured Eubacteriales bacterium
GCCGCAGCCCGAGCAGATTTTTTTGTAGCGCACGCGGGAGTTGTCGCTCTTGCAGAGCTGGTTAAAGCGGATGTCGTTGTCCTGTGTTGCGGTGTAGAGTGCAACGGGGATGTGGACAAGTCCGAAGGATATGGCGCCCTTGTGGGAAACAGCCACGGTGACACACCTCTCTTTTTGGTCTTTTCAGGCGTAGTTTGTCCGCTGTAAGAGCGCGTCATACAAAGAAAGCGGAAGCGTTTGGGCAAAGAAAAGGAGGGCGCACGCAAACGCCCTCCTTGAAAAACTTGGGAAGCACTAAAAGTGCTTTGAGTTTTTTCGGAAATAACGAAGTAAAATACTTGTGGAAAAAACAACCACGGCATAAACTTGCATTTTCAAACACTCAAGGAATGTACGGGGGTAGATCCATACGCAGTCGTCTGTTAAAAGACGGTCGCCAGGTTGAGAGAGGCCGCTTGCCGTGAAACTACTTTGATGATCTTTGAAATCGCGCAGCATTCCACACGCACCAAGAAGGCAAACGCAGGTTCGAATGTCGTTTTCAGAAAAATCTTTCAAGTCAGCTTGTTTTTGGGCAACTTCTTGATATGTCATCTGCGTATGTGGCGCTTTGATATGCAGAAGACTGCGAAGAACTCCCTTTACAAGTAGATGCTCCTCGTCTTTGGATACCGTTTTCTTGATATAATTGCGCATAGAATGCCTCCTTAACCTGAATAAGCCGAAAACTGCTGCACATTAAATGGCGTTTGAATAGATTGCGATGCAGATACAGGTTGCGATCAGAATCAAAGCAGCGCTCAAGACATAACCAAGTAGCTCCCAGCCGCCCGCCGGATAGTAAAGCGGTTTTTTGTCAAGCATTCTTACTCCGGTTTTGGTTAGGCCGTTTGCAGAGAAACCGTCCTCGTATTCGGCAAAGTCCCGCAAAAACCCCAGCGCGTTGCACAGACGCGCGGCATGGCGCAGGTCTTCTTTGGTATAGACAAGAAAAGAGGACTCTCCCAGTAGCGCCTCATATTGCAATGTCGCATTGTAACATTGAGGCTGCGCCAGTTTTTTCAAAAGAGCGGTGATGAGAGATTGTAGCTGCTCATACGGCATGGTCTCGTTTTTCATAAAGGCCCCCTCTCCAAGCGTCAAGCGGGTTTTGTCAGAGATCGTTTACAGGTTCAAGCTGCACAAAACAATGCTGTTATATAGTTAAAAATAACAAATTTTTGGAGAAAATGCAACAAATGTGAATGACAAAAAAAGGCGGAATATTTGTGGGTTTTGTCGAAATATGAGAAATGCGGGAGCTGGCAGGGCGGTTGTCGTGCGCATGCAGCCAAAACCAAAATGCGCGAAGAACGCCGGTAAATTTACAGATTTTAAAGGTCATATTTCAGCATAAGAAACAGAGTTCCCTAAAAGGCAAAGCTGTGGTATAATCATTTTGTTAAGCAGATAGGGCGATTTCAAAAAAACTTGCTGAAAGGCCCGCTGCGAGGCGCAATGTGAAAGGTGAGGAAGTGACCCTTTGATTTCCCTTGAAACGTCGGTGTTGCAGTGGATTCAAACGAATATGCGCAGCGCAATTGGTGATTTCATCATGCCCTTTATCTCCGCTGTGGGCAACGCAGGCGCAATTTGGATAGCGGCTGGCGTAGGGTATCTGTTTGCTCCCAAACACCGCAGGATGGGCATGGCCATCCTGCTGGCGCTTGTTTTGGAACTGTTTTTGTGTAACGCTGTTTTAAAGCCCCTGGTGGGGCGCATCCGCCCCTGCGACATCGATCCCACCATCGCGCTTTTGGTGCCCCATCCGCATGACTTTTCCTTTCCCTCCGGGCACACGGGCGCCTCTTTTGCCGCGGCTTATGTGATGCTTCTTGGAAAAAGCAATTTGTGGGTCTGCGCCATGGTGCTGGCGGGGCTGATCGCCTTTTCAAGACTGTATCTCTATGTTCACTACCCAACCGATGTGCTCGCAGGCATTGTGCTTGGCATTTTGGTGGGCTGGTTTGCCTGGCGTGTGTCGGCCTGGCTGGAGCGGCTGTTCGGATGAGCAGACACTAAGGTAAATGTCAAACAAAAGAGCAAAGGGAAGGCAAGGCCTTCCCTTTTTTGAAAAAACCCTTGACTCTCACGCTGCGTCATGATGTAGCATGAAAGGCGGGAGGTGGGAAGATGAGTCGCACGGTCAAAGAGGCGGCGGATCTGGCGGGCGTCAGCGTGCGCACGCTGCACTACTACGATGAGATCGGCCTGCTGCGTCCTTCGAAGGTGTCGCCTGCAGGGTATCGGTATTATGACGACGCGGCCATGGCGCAACTGCACCGGATTTTAATCTATCGTGAGCTGGAAATGCCGCTCAAAGAGGTCGCGCGCATGCTCTCCTGCCCGAAAGACGAGAAGCTGCAAACGCTCACGGCGCACAGAGAACGGCTGCTTTTCAAGCGGCGGCGTCTGGATGCGCTCATTGCGCTTGTCGACGAGATGACAGG
>CABRXB010000277.1 GCA_902474785.1 uncultured Eubacteriales bacterium
TTCGTGCCGGAAACGATGGAGGGCGATCGGCTGCCTCTCTTTGAGCAGGCCAACCCAGCGGGGATTTTGAGGCCCGGTGCGATCAACCCGGGCTTGGCACCTTCAGGCAGTCCGGTTCTCCCTTTTCACGACGAGTTTCTAACCGCCATGAGCATTTATTTCGACGATGATTATCTGCCCTACAAATCGGGTGTGGCAGAAAAGATGCCGCAATTCCGGTTCCGCTATATCGATGAGAGCTATAAAAGCGAAAGCCCGATCAGGGCAATGGTTATGATTATGCGGGAAGACCAAATCTACGGACTGAAGGCCGATCACCAGTCCTGGACGGATCAGTACTCAGACCGCTGGAATTGGAATCAAAGCGCAGCCACCGGCAATGAAGACATGGGAGGATTGCGCCATGTGGCGCCCAAGGACTTCGCAGACCAGCTGGATGTGAAGCTGTACCTGATCGCCTACCGTGAGCAAGGGCATGAGAGCTTGGAGCAAGGCTGGCAAGATCTTTTAAAAACATATCAGGGCGCGGGCGACAACTACCCCAAGACCTATCATGCAAAAACCGATGAGCAGCTGCAGCAGATTTTGCTCGAGATCGCAACCGACCTGGGCACCATCGACGTGACCACCGATTCCAATGACGATGGCATCTCCGACTATTTCACCAAACAAATCTGCCGCGGCGTAATCCGTCTGGGCACCGGCGCGCAGCTTCGCGATGACAATGGGAACCTTCCAAGTTATGAGAGGTTCCAGAATAACGATGATTACGATGGCGACGGCATTCCGAACACGGATGAGCTCACGCTCGTTTTCGACAAAAACGGCAATCCGTTTTTGCAGATGACATCCAACCCCTTCATGAAGGACACCAACGGCAACCAGATCATCGACTCCGACGACCCCTATCCCCTCACGGCATGGCAGCCGACCACCGCCATTGCAAACATCGTGAAAGAGGCCGGCTTTATCTACCTGGAGGAGGGCGTAAACTATCGGGGCGAGAAAACGGGCGACTTTCTCTATGCGCGCATCGACGCCCATCAGAAGGATCTGGGCTACTGCTATAGCTATGACGAGTCGATCGTCGCCGTGTCCAGCGCCATCTTGTGTGAGCCCATCTATTTCTACTACGACGGCAAGGAATGGCTGATCGAGATGTGGAAAGGGCAGTATGGAATCGAAACGGGCGCTGAAATCGGCGTGTACAACCGGGAGAGCGGCACCAGCGTGCTGGGAGATCGCGTTGCGGCGAACATCTCGAAGATGCTGCAAAAGCAGGTCAAGTCGATCTTCGGCAACTCCGTTGCCGGCGATTTGTTCAACAAGGTGTTGGAGCCGATCTATGCCATTGCCAAGGCCACGCCCGACACCCTGGTGCGCATGATCGACGCGGCCATCTCGGTTGTGAGAAGCAACGCCGTCTATGGGCCGCTCAAGCTGCTGCTGGGGCAGGGTCGCGTGGAGAAAATCATCCAGGCGCTGTTGACGGCCAGAAACTACATCAACTGCAAGATCTACGATTGCGTTGGCCCGGATGAATACCTTGAGATGTCCATCAAGCTGACCAATGAAAAGGGCGAGGTGCTGTTTGAGCGCAACAATACGGATCACTGGTGGCTGACGGGCTTCAAGTGGGGCGAATTTACGCCGGATCTCGGCGCCATCTCCTGCGACATCGAGATCACATTCCCCAATATGGAGATGCAGTATGCATTTTTGAACGGCCTGCCGCCTGAGAGCTCTGCGGACTATCGCAACAACATTGAGACCTATGAGAAGATGATGGCCTCCACGCCCCAAAACCTGAAGGACAACAACAACGACAACGACAGACTTTTGGGGATGGAATCGCGCGGGTATTATAAGGATCGCGCTGACGGGTATAGGCTGGATGGAAATAAGGTATCCTTCACCTTCCGGGAGGCCAAAACAACGCAGCCCTTTGCGAGCGTGCTCAACCCGGCGGTGCTTGCATACAACCGCATTCTGGTTTCGGCCTACAATGCGCTGCTGTATGTTCTGGATCTTGATACGACCGACCCCAACGCGATTGAAAACAAGCTGCTCAACCTCGACCAGTATTTTGACGAGGCCATGTTCAACCGGTACAAGTCCGCATTTGGAAATGCCGTGCCGTTCTCCTTGCGCAATGCGTCCTACAGCAGCGCGCTGGTCTCGCAGGTGCAGCAACAGTTGAACGCCTCCAAGGATACGGTGTTCAACATCATCGAGGTGGTGAGCAACATGCTGTTTACCATTGCCAAAGACGTTGTGGGCCCGCCGTCCTGACGGTCGAAAAGCCCAGGGCACAGTTATGCGCGGCCCCAATTGAGGCGAAAGTCGCGTGAGCGGCTCAAAAACGGGCGCGCTTTGAAACAAGAGAAGAGGCCGGCAGCGAAAAGCTGCCGGCCTTTTTCTTGTGGGATTGGGAAGTTAAAAG
>CABRXB010000278.1 GCA_902474785.1 uncultured Eubacteriales bacterium
TTCACAGGTTGAGGACAAAGAGCAGCACACCTGCAACCTGGTCTGCCGCGAGGAACTCAAACGTGCGCTCAAACAGGCGCGCATTTGGGTGAAGACCGTGGATCGGGCGCTGGCCACGTTGTCGGAAGAAGAGCGTTTGGTGTTGAGGCGGCTTTACATCTGTCAGGAAAAAGGAAATGTGGACAGGCTGTGTGAAGAGTTGCATTTGGAAAAAGCCTCGGTGTATCGGCGCAGGGATGCGGCGTTGCGTCAGTTCACCATCGCGCTGTATGGCGGGCTGGAAACATGAAAGAAGAAAAGGGCAAATCGACACGGGAAACCAACTGCGCCCTTTGAAGTGGGCCAGCGCCCTTTGACATGTTTTTTCTGTCAGGGGAGATGAGAAAAGGGCGAGACGATTTTTGGGGCCGCCCCATGCTATGATGCTGACAGACGACGAAGGGCCACGACCGAAAATCTGGCCGGCGCCGCCTTCCTTTTTCAGAAGGCGGAATGTCGAAGCTGGGCTTTCGGCGGGCGTGGGGTGGTCAAAAAAAGATTTGGGGGGATGCCGCGGCGAAAGGGGATTGCAATGGACTTTTGCGCTGCGCAGGATGCGCAAAAAAACGATGTGAAACAGAAAGGACAATGAAACATGGCTACAAGAAACAAAGCTGCCGGATACCACGGCATTCAAAACATGAAGTTTGCCCAAAAGAGCGATTCGGGCTATTCGACCCAATTGACCGACCTGTTATACGCCAAGAGCCTCAACCCCTCCGCGCTGCTTGAGGCGGTGGAGCAGTATGCCGACAATCGCCTGCTCTTTCGCATTCCCAGCGACACGGGCTATGAGGGCGAAATCGGCACCACGGCGCCCGACATGGAATTCGAAAAGCTGGCCGGCTTTGCGCAGGAGGGGGCGAACGGTTTGATCCGCACGAGCCTTGCCTCCTACGTGCGCGGGGCGCTCTACTATGAATTCATCGAGCGCGACGAGGCGGGGCTGGGATCGGCTGTCAAGGTGTGGCTCTACAATGTGGAGATCGGCAAGGGCAGCGAGACCTATACGACCGATGCGAGCAGCGTGGAATTTGGTTCTTATGCCTATCCCTTCCGCGCGTATGGAGACGACCTGATGGACCACGAGGGCACGACAAAATATCTCGACGACAAGGGCCTTGGCCGCAAGGCGTTTATGTACATGTCGCGCCCGGGCGACACGGGCTATGACACGTTTGGCGCATCGGTGCCGGTGCCCAAGGCGGCCGAGCCCATCGTTTGACGGTATGCGGTTTGAGCTTGAGATCGGCGGGGAACGGCTATGGCTGAACCCCGCCGCCATCCGCAGTGCGCTACAGAGCCCGGCATGGAAGCAGCGTTGTGACCGATCTCATGCAGGCGAAAACGCCGGACAAGTTGCAGCAATGTCTGATTCACATGCTTGAGGCCATGTGTGAAGATGCACATGTGGGTTTGCTTGAGCTTGCGAGCCGCTGTCGCCGCGACGAACAGTTTTTGCAAAAGGGGCTTTTGGCGCGCGATGCGCTGCTCAACCACAGCCAAAAACACAAAGAGGTTGAGCAGGACGAGGGAACAGAGCCCTTTGACAAGTATCGCGTGCTTGCGATCATGGCAAGCGCCGGGCTCGACATGGCGCTGCTGTACGAACTGCCCATTTTGCATCTGCTCGAAGTTGCCACCCTCTGCTTTGAGTGGCGCAGCGACAAAAAGACCTATCGCCGTATGACGCAAGGCGAGATGAAGGCGCTCTATCCAAAGTAAAGGAACATGCGCGTCTGTGTTCAAAGGGTTTTGACGCGCTGTGCCGGCTTTGACAAAAACGGGGCAAACGCCCGGAGGATGAGATGGCGCAAACTTAGAGGAGATTGAAACGTTGGAACTTGAAAAAATCAGCGCAGAGAACTTGAAACAGGAGCTCGAGGCGGCAAATCGCGCCCTCATCTCCATGCGGGAAGAGGGAAAGGCTCTGCAGGAGAGCTTGAAGCTTGCGTGGAACAGTGCGGACTTTCAGCGCGCACAGAGCTTGGCGCAGCAGGCCATGCGCGAGACGGCGCAAAGGGCCGTGGAGTTGCAAAGCCTGCTGGATGCGCTTGAGGGGCAAGAGGAGCAGGAGAGATCGCCGCTCTATGAAGAGCTGACTCGCGCGTTGCAAAGCGTTCAGGAGCAGGCGAAGGCGGCCGGCGAGCAGTTGGAGCAGCTAAACAGGCTGGGGCTTGGTCAGCTTCAGGCGACAATGGAGCAGGCCTCTTCCAAACTGGACGGCTTTGGCGGCGCTTTGACAAAGAGCCTGACGAACCCCCTGAAAGAGGCAGGCAAAGAGGCGGTGCAATGTGCAAGGGAGGCACAGGCCGCCCTGGGTAAGACCGCTGATGTGTTTCAAACGTCGGGTCAGGCGGTGCAAAATTGGGCGCAGGATGCGTTGACACAGTATGGCCTGG
>CABRXB010000279.1 GCA_902474785.1 uncultured Eubacteriales bacterium
ATCCTGGGATATCTCTGGAATGAAGCCTTGGGATACCGCTGGAATGGAGCCTTGGGCTATCTCTGGAAAAGAGTCCTGGGACACCGCTGGAGAGGTGGTCGCAGAGTCTGGCCCTGCGATGGCGTTTGAATCAGACCAGGAGGCTGGGCGAGGGGATAGGGTGGAGCCCGGTCTGGAGGCAGAGCCCAAGGTTTACACCAAGGGTGGGCGCTGCGCCGACTTTGAGGCCGGGTCTCACCCCGACGCGGCGACGAAACTCGAGCGCCCCCTTGCGGCAGAGCCCAAGCCTGCGCTTGACGACGGGACAGCACCTGTGCCCGGCGCTGAAATGGATTTTGAGTTGGACCTTGGAGGAGAGCCCGGGACCGGGATAGATCCTGAATATGACGTTGAGATTGAGCCCGCATTGATTGTGGGGAGGGGCCTGAGCTCGATCCCGGGACGAGGTCTGAACCCGGCTGCGAGGCCGCCCCCGCGCTGGCGTTCGAACAGGACTTGACACTTGAGAACCCGGCCTCACATCAGCAAAAGGATGCCCTGTCAGACGAGCTGGCGCCGCCGCCCGCCCCAAAGCGGGGCAGACGCGGCCCCCTATCGCAGCAAGATGAGCAGCGCCTTTTGACGCTGCGGCGCAAGGCGCGCGCGCTGCCGCTGCTGCCCGGCGTCTACTTCATGAAAAACGCCGAGGGAAAGATCATCTATGTGGGCAAGGCCAAGGCGCTTCGAAACCGCGTGTCGAGCTACTTTGTGGGCGTCGACAGGCACACGCCCAAGGTGGCTTCCATGGTGAGCCAGGTGGTCGACTTTGACACCATTGTCACGGCCAACGAGCTCGAGGCGCTGGTGCTGGAGTGCTCGCAGATCAAGCACTACATGCCCCACTACAACATCCTGCTCAAAGATGACAAAAACTACCCCTATGTCAAAGTGACGATGGGAGACCCCTATCCGCGCGTGCTGCTCACGAGGAAACGGGAAAACGACGGCAGCCTCTATTTCGGGCCCTACAGCGGGCGCGTCAAAGAGGTTGTGGCCACCATTCAAAAGACCTTTCGCCTGCCCTCGTGCAGTCGCGTGTTTCCGCGCGACATCGGCAAGGGCAGACCCTGCCTCAACCATGCCATCAAGACCTGTATGGCGCCCTGTTCCGGCCAGGTGCCAAGAGAGCAATACCTCGAGGCGGTGGGGGAGGCCGTTGCCTTTCTCGAGGGCAAGCAAAACGACCTTGTGACAACGCTGTCCCAGCGCATGGAGGCGGCGGCTGACGAGCTGCGATTTGAGGAGGCCGCGCGTCTGCGCGACAGGCTCCAGGCGCTGCAAAAACTCGAACAGAGCCAAAAGGTGGTCGACGCCCCCGATGTGCAGCGCGATGTGATCGGTCTGTGCTTTGACGACAAAAACGCGGCGGTGGTGGCGCTGACCATCCGCAACGGAAGGCTGACGGCGGCCGACAGCTTTCTCTTTGACAAAGAGGAGCTCATGCCGCCCGAAACGGGGCTTTCCTCCTTTCTCAAGCAACACTATCTGCAACGGGTGGATATTCCCCGGGAGATTCTGCTCACCGCGCTGCCCGATGAGGCCGAGCTGCTCGAGCAGTATCTCACAGGGCGGGCCGGCCGGCGCGTCCATCTGCGCGTGCCCCAGCGGGGAGACGCCAGACGGGTGCTCGAGCTGGCCGAGCGCAACGCCGACCAAAGCCTCGAACGCGTGGCCGACCGCGAGGAGAAGGTGCGTCGCAGCGTGGCCGAGCTCGCAGCTCTGACAGGGCTTGACACTCCGCCGCGTCGCATTGAAGCCATTGACATCTCCAACACCAGCGGCAGCGAGGTGGTGGGGGGCATCGTGGTGTTTGTGGACGGCAGGCCCTCCAAAAAGGACTACAAGCGGTATAAGATCAAGACGGTGGAGGGACAAGACGACTACGAGTCGATGCGCGAAGTGGTGTGGCGTCGTCTGCGCCGTTTCCAAAAGGGGGATGTCGGCTTTGAGCAGTTGCCCGATTTGCTGCTGCTCGACGGAGGCAAGGGGCAGCTCTCGGCCGTCAAAGAGGTGTTGGAGGAGCTCGGCGTGACCCTGCCCGTCTTTGGCATGGTCAAGGACGACCGCCACCGCACGCGCGGCCTGGTGGGGGAGAGCGGCGAGATCACGCCGCGGCCCGTCAGCCCCGCCTTTGTGCTGCTGGCGCAAATTCAAGAGGAGGTGCACCGCTACGCCATCTCCTACCACCGTGCGCTGCGCGGCAAAAAGACCTTCTCTTCGCAGCTTGCCGGCATCAAGGGCATTGGCAAGACGCGCGCCGCCGCCCTGCTCACCGAGCTCAAAACGCTTGACGCCATCAAAAACGCCACGCAGCAGGAGCTTGCCGCCGTGCCCGGCATGACAAAACCGGCGGCCCGAGCCGTGTGGCAGTATTTTCACGGAGAGGTTTCACAAAATA
>CABRXB010000280.1 GCA_902474785.1 uncultured Eubacteriales bacterium
CAAAGTGAAAAAGCCGTTCTTCTTCTGGCGGACGGACGGCGCTTTGAAGGGCGCGGCCTAGGTGCGCGCGGCATTGCGACGGGCGAGGTCGTCTTCCACACGTCGGGCACCTCCACCCACCAGCTGCTCACCACCCCCGCCTGTCAGGGTCAGCTCATCGCCTTCACCACGCCGCTCATCGGAAACTGCGGCGTCAATCAGAGCGACGCGCAGGGGGACGGCGTCTTCGCCGCCGGCCTCATCGTGCGCGAGTGCTGCAAAGAGCCGAGCAATTTTCGCAGCGAGCAGTCGCTGCCCGACTTTCTCGCCCAAAAGGGCGTGGTGGGCATCGAGGGAGTGGACACCCGCGCCCTCACCCGGCACCTGCGCGACTTTGGCGCGCAGCGCGGCGCGATTGTCTCGGTCGCGGCAGACGAGGCGGCGCTGCTGCAAGAGCTGCAGACGCCTGCCGCGGCGCTCCCTGCGCCGCGCGCGGCTCGTCTGTTTGACCAGCCCGAAGACGCGGCGTACCATGTGGCGGTGATCGACCTCGGCTGTTGCAGGGATCTGCTCTTGTGCCTGACCTCGCGCGGCTGCCATGTGACGCTGCTTGACCCCGACGCCACCTTTGCCGACATCAAGGCCCTCTCCCCCGACGGGGTGCTGTTCTCCGACGGGCCCGAGCGCCCCCAGCCTCCCGCCACCGCGCTGGAGACGGCGAAAACGCTGCTTGCAAGCGGCCTGCCCCTTCTGGGGGTCGACGCCGGGCACGAACTGCTGGCCGTCGCCGCCGGCTGCCGCCTTTTGCCGCTTACAACAGGCCACCGCGGGCCAAATCAGCCCGTTTCCCCCACAGACGGAAAAACGACCTTTACCACCACCCAGCGCCACGCGCTGGCCGTCGACCCCGCCAGCGTCGACCCCGCAAGAGCGGCTGTCACACAGGTCAACCGCAACGACGGCTCGGTGGAGGCGCTGCGCTATGTGAACGCCCCCGCCCTGTCCATTCAATATCTGCCGGGCGTGGCCCTTGACCCCACAGGAAGAGCCGGCGCTGTCGAGGACTTCCTCGCAGCCATGGCACAGAGAAAGGAGGGCGCACCCCATGCCTAAGAGAAGCGACATTCGCCGCGTGCTGGTCATCGGCAGCGGCCCCATCGTCATCGGACAGGCGGCCGAGTTCGACTATGCCGGCACGCAGGCCTGCAAAGCCCTGCACGAAGAGGGCTTTGAGGTGATTTTGGTCAACAGCAATCCCGCCACCATCATGACCGACAAGCACATGGCCGACCGCATCTATGTGGAGCCTTTGACTGTGGAGACGGTGCAGCGCATCATCAAGCTCGAGCGCCCCGACTCGCTGCTGCCCACGCTGGGCGGACAGACGGGGCTCAACCTGGCCATGGAGCTGGCCGAGAGCGGCTTTTTGGAGCGCGAGGGCGTGCGGCTTCTGGGCTGCAACCCCGAATCCATCAAAAAGGCCGAAGATCGCGAGGCCTTTCGCGAGACCATGATGGCCATCGGCGAACCCATCGTCCCCTCCGGCGTGGTCGAGACGGTGGAGGACGCCAAAACCCTTGCGCAGCAGATCGGATACCCCGTGATCGTGCGCCCCGCCTATACGCTGGGCGGCACGGGCGGCGGCATCGCCGAAACGCCCGAGCAGCTTGTCGAGATCACCGAAAACGGCCTGCGCTACTCGCGCGTGGGACAGGTGCTCATCGAACGCTGCATCGCCGGCTGGAAGGAGATCGAATTTGAAGCCATGCGCGACGCCTCGGGCTGCGCCATCACCATCTGCTCGATGGAAAACGTCGACCCCGTTGGCATCCACACGGGCGACTCCATCGTTGTCGCGCCGGCCCAGACGCTGGGCGACGCCGAGATGACCATGCTGCACAACTCGGCGCTCAAAATCATCACGGCGCTTGGCATCGAGGGCGGCTGCAACGTGCAGTTTGCCCTTCACCCAGACTCGTTTGAATACGCTCTCATCGAGGTCAACCCCCGCCTGTCGCGCTCGTCGGCGCTGGCCAGCAAAGCCACCGGCTTTCCCATCGCCAAGGTCGCCACCAAGCTGGCGGTGGGCTATCGTCTCGATGAGATTTTGAATACCGTCACCGGCAAGACCTATGCCTGCAGCGAACCCGCCATCGACTATCTGGTGCTCAAGTTCCCCAAGTGGCCCTTCGATAAATTTGTGCATGCGCAGCGCAGACTGGGCACCCAGATGAAGGCCACCGGCGAGGTCATGGCCATCGCCACCTCCTTTGAGGCTGCGCTCATGAAGTCGATCCGCTCGGCCGAGATCGGCTGCAACCGTCTGTGGCAAAAAGACCTTGAGGCGCTTGACGAGCAGGCTTTGTTTGACGTGCTCGCCGCCTGCGACGACCGCCGCATCTTCGCCATCGGCGCGCTGCTGCGCCGCGGCGTGACGGTGG
>CABRXB010000281.1 GCA_902474785.1 uncultured Eubacteriales bacterium
TGGTGCGCACCAGCACATAGTTTTCAATCAGAATCGCGTTGATGGCGATGAGAAGCAGCTTACTCATGGCTCTTCCCCCTCTTCTTTAGACGCATGGACAGCGCCTGCACGCCGGCAATCATGAAGCCGAGCGCCAGAAAGCCCCCCGTGGTGGTGGTCATGGTGATCATGGGTTTGAAAGAGGAGCCGAGCAGGGGAATGCCAAACCAGCTGCCGCTGCCGAGAATCTCACGCACAGAGCCCAGCAGCACGAGGGCGAGCGTAAAGCCCATGCCCATGCCCAGCCCGTCCATGGCGGAGGGCAAAACACCGTTTTTGGAGGCGAAGGCCTCGGCGCGCGCCAAGATGATGCAGTTGACCACGATGAGCGGGATGAACACGCCAAGCGATTTGGAGAGATCGGGGAAAAAAGCCTGCAGCAACAGGTCGACCGCCGTGACAAAGCCGGCGATGACAATGATGTAGGCGGCGATGCGCACCTTGTCGGGGATGAACTTGCGCAGCGCGGAAATGGCGATGTTGCTGCAGATGAGAACCGCCGTTGCGGACAGGCCCATGCCCAGCGCGTTTTGCACCGAAGAGGAGGTGGCAAGCGTGGGGCACATGCCGAGAAGCTGCACGAAAACGGGGTTTTCAAAGACGATGCCGTTGAGCAGCACCTGCGATAGCTTTGGTTTTGTCTCTTCCTCGTACATGGTTACTCCACCTCCTGTTCCATGATGGCAATGGCAAGCTGGGCCGCCGCTTCCACGCCGCTTTTCACGGCCTTGGAGCTGATGGAGGCGCCGGTGATGGCGTCGATCCCTGAGAAGTCAGACTGGCCGAGATACTGGCCCCAGTAGCTCTCCTCCTTCACGCGCGTGCCGATGCCGACCGTTTCGGAGAGCGTGAGAAACTGGATTCCGGTGACGCATCGCTGCGTGTCAAATCCGATGAGAAGCTCCATCTTGCCGCCGTAGCCTCTGGGCGTGGCGGTGACCACCACGCCGAGCAGCTTGCCGTCCTGATAGACGGTGCGCGCAGACGGGGTGATTTCAGGGTCGCCGGGGGAAGCCTGCCTGAACTCGGTGGCGTCTGGAAAGAGCGCGGAAAAGGCGATGGCCTCCTGCTCTTTGGCATATTCCTCGATGATGGGGGCGGCCACGGCGTTGACCACGCTGAGCATGAGCGCCACAAAGAAGGCGATGGAACCCAGCACAAGGCCGAGGCGAAGCGTCTCCTGTTTTGGGGTTGTTGTTTGCTGCGTCATGTCATCTCTCCTCTCCAAAGCGGCGGGGCATGGTGGCCCTGTCGATAAACCAGACAAGCAGATTCATGATGAGAATGGAAAAGGACACGCCCTCCGCCGCCGGCCCAAAGCGCCGGATGAACACAGTGAGCAGGCCGCAACCGATTCCATAGATCAGCCGGCCTGAAGTGGTGAGCGGGGATGTCACATAGTCTGTGGCCATGAAAAAGGCGCCCAACAGCAGGCCGCCGCCTGTGAGATTGTAAAAGGTGTAGAGCAGCGCGGGAATGCCGGCCGGCGAGAAAAACAGGGAGAAAAAGGCCACGGTGCCCAGATAGGCGGTTGGAATGTGCCATGTGATGACGCCGCGCGCCAGTAAGTACAGGCCTCCTGCGATGAGCAGCAGGCTACAGGTTTCACCCAGACAGCCGCCGTGCACCCCCATGAGCATATTCCAAAGCTGGCCGCCATGGGAATAGGCCTCGGGCAGCGCGCCCGACTTGATGACGCCAAGCGGGGTGGCGCCGGTGACGGCGTCGGCAGCGGTGGTCCAGACAAGGGGATTGAGCACGGGGCGCGTCCAGCACACCATGTCGGTCGACCAGGAGTTGGCCAAAAACACACGGCCGACAAGCGCCGGATTGACAAAATTTTTTCCAAGCCCGCCAAACAGCATTTTGACAATGAAAATGGCCAAAAAGCTGCCCACGACGGAAAGCCACAGCGGAGCGGCAACAGGCAGATTGAAGGCCAGCAGGATGCCGGTGACAACGGCCGAGAGATCAAACGTGGTGTTTTCCCACTTGCGCATGCGGCAGTAAAGCGACTCGAAAAAAAGGCAGGAGGCGATGCTGACGGCAACCTGTGCGGCGGCGCGAAGGCCGAAGAGATAGATGCTGGCAAGAAGTGCGGGCAGTAAGGCGATGACGACGTCTTTCATCAGGCTGCGCGTGGTCAGCGAGGTGTGCACATGGGGCGACGAGGTGACCAGCAGCAGCTCGGGTTGTTGATTCATTGTTTTGGGCCTCCCTCTTTGCGCTCTCTTGCGGCGCGTCGCTGCTTTCCAAGTTCGAGCTTGGAAAGACGAAACTTCTGCACCAGCGGAAGCTTGGCCGGACAGGAATAGGTGCACACGCCGCACTCAATGCAGTTGTCGATATTCAGACGCTCAAGTTCGGCAAGGTTGCCAA
>CABRXB010000282.1 GCA_902474785.1 uncultured Eubacteriales bacterium
GTTTCGCGCCTGAACGCCGGAGAGCGCCTCTCGCTCGACGATCGCACGGCGCGCCTTCTGGTGCGCGCCGCCGACCTTTCAGAGCAGACAAACGGGGCCTTCAGCCCGATGATCGCCACCCTTGTGCAGCTTTGGGACGTGCAAAATGCCGTCGCCCCACCGCCCCCAGAGGAGATGGAGGCGCTGCTTCCCCTGCCCGACGCCGCGCTGCTGCGGGACGCAGGGCAGGCGCAGTTCGCTCTGCCCGAGGGCGGCGCCCTGGATTTGGGCGGCATCGCCAAGGGCGCGGCGGGCGATTCGGTGATGGCGCTGCTGCGGCAGCGCGGGGTGGAACGTGCGCTGGTCGTCATGGGCGGGCAGGTGGGCTGTCTTGGCAACAGATCCGACGAAACGCCCTGGCAGATCGCTCTGCGCAACCCCGACGGCGAGCAGGAAGGCTCTCTTGGAACGCTGCTGCTGGCCGACACCTTTGCCGTCTCCTCGGGCGACTACGAACGGTATTTTGAATATGACGGCGTGCGCTACTGTCACATTCTCGACCCCGCCACCGGCCGGCCGCCCGAAACAGACCTGCGCGGCGTGACCGTTGTCTCTTCGGACGGAACCGCAGCCGACGCACTGTCCACCGCGCTCTATGTGATGGGCAGCCAGAAGGCGCTTGCGCTGTGGCGCGAGCAGGGCGGGTTCGAAGCGGTGTTTATCACCAAAGACCGACGCCTGCTGGTCACAAAAGGGCTGGAGCGCAGCTTCACCTTCACGGGACAGGAGGGAGGGTACGTCTTTGAAATTGTTGATTAAAGGCGATGTGCTGGTTTTGCTTGCCGTGCTGTGCACGGCGGCGCTCTTCTTTGTGATGCGCCCTGCCCGCGACGCAGGCAGGGCCTGTGTGAGCGTGGGAGAGCAGCTCTGCCGTGAAATCCCCCTGACGCAGGAGATGGAGGGCCGCCACACCTTTACGGACGGGGGCGTCACCTACACGCTTGAGGTTGCGCAAGGGCGCGTGCGCATGCTGGACATCGACTGCCCCGACCACATCTGCGTGAAAACAGGCTGGGTGAGCGGCGATGTTCCCATCGTCTGCCTGCCAAACCGCCTGATTGTCGAGGTGAGAGGGGGAGACGGTCTTGCATGACGGCACGCTCTTCCGGCGGCTGACCTTGCCCGCCATTTTGGTGTCGCTCGCCCTGTTGCTCTCGCTGATCGAGCGCCTGTTTCCGCTTGAGCTGCTGTTACCCGTGCCGGGGCTGCGGTTGGGGCTGCCCAATCTGGTCACGCTCTTTGCGTTGTGGGCCCTGCCGGTCAAAACGGCGTTGGTGATTGTGGTGCTGCGCTGCGTGCTGGCCTGCCTGTTTGGGGGAAGCTTCTCGGCGCTTTTCTTTTCGCTCTCGGGCGGGTTGCTGGCCCTGCTCACGATGTGGGCCCTGCTCCCCCTGGAGGGCGGACGGCTGTCCATGGCCGGCATCTCGGTGGCAGGGGCCGCCGCCCACAATGTGGGTCAGCTCCTGGCCGCGCGCGTGGTGATGGGAACCCCCGCCGTGTTTGGCTATCTGCCTTTTTTGCTGGCCGGCTCCGTGCTCACGGGGCTTGCCACGGGAGTGACCTTTTTGGCGCTGCGTCCCGCCCTCTCGCGAACGCCCTGGTTGCGGGCCCTGCGCGGCGAAAAAGAGGGTTAGAGATGCGTTGCAACGCCTCAAATGCTTCCGCTTGCCGCGCGCCTCACCTGCTTTTGTCGCCGGCGTGTGCACCCCCTTTGCAGGGGCCCGGCATTGGGTCTAAAATAAAAAAAGGCCGCAGGCAGTTTGCCTGCGGCCTTTTTTATTGCCCAAAACAGGGACTGGTCGTACGTCTCAATGCCTTTGCAAGTTGCCCGTGCAGATACAAAAAACAGAGGAAAACAATCGCTTCAAAAGCGACAGGAACGAAAACGGCATAGCAGGGCCTGAAAATCAAAGCCGCTTTGCAGTTGACCGAAAGACAAAATTGCCCACAAGTCCTTCACAGACGATCGAATCAAAGGTCTTGCGAACAGGGACCTTTATCGCAGAGTGTGCCCGTTTGCCGGCGTGGAGCGCCCCAGACGGCAGTTTGCACACGGCTGTGCGGTCGCGCTTTGCGTCCAACACGTCACATCAGAGGGCTTCGGTATTTTTCCTGAAGCCCGCCAAAAAGAGTTCTGCGCGTCATGGCGCCCTGGATTTTCGACCGGGGTTTTGCGATCCCCCTTTTGTCAGGCAGAGCAAGGGTTCCCCCTTTGGCTCACACGCCCTTTTTATGGCGCGGATGTTTCAGCCGCCTTTTGCCTCCCTATGAACCGGTTTTTTTGAAAAACAATACCCTGAAATTCTGTTTAGTCGCCGCCCCTTTGCAGTTTCGTTTTCTCCTCGTCCTTCTTTGGGAGCATGCGCT
>CABRXB010000283.1 GCA_902474785.1 uncultured Eubacteriales bacterium
TCTGTGCTCGCCCAACAACCCCACCGGCGCGACCATGACCAAGGCCGACCTTGCCAAATGGGTGGACTACGCCAAGGCAAACGGCGCTGTCATCATCATGGACAGCGCATATGAGTCCTTTGTCATGGATGAGACTCTGCCCAAGACCATCTATGAGGTGGAGGGGGCCAGAGAGTGTGCCGTTGAAATCCGCAGCTTTTCAAAGACGGCTGGCTTCACCGGCATGCGCTGCAGCTACATCGTCATTCCCACCGACGTGATGATCGACGCGGACGACGGCAAAAAGGTGTCTTTGCGTTCGATGTATGTCAAAAAGCGCGGCGTGCGCTCTGGCAACCCCTCCTACGTGGTGCAGATGGGCGCCGCCGGGTACTACAGCGAGGCCGGTCATGCCCAGTGCATGGAGAACACCCGCTACTATCTGAACAATGGCAAGGTGGTGCATGCGGCGCTGGAAGAGGCCGGCGTGTCCTGCATCGGCGGCGACAACTCGCCGTATATCTGGATGAAGTGCCCCGGCGGGATGGGCTCGTGGGAGTTCCTCGAGATTCTGCTCGACCGCTACGGCGTCGTCATGACGCCGGGCGCGGGCTTTGGCCCCTCGGGAGAGGGCTTTATGCGCATCTCCTGTTTTGGCGACGCAGAGGAGACAAAGCGCGGCATCGAATATGTGGCCTCCCTTTGCAAGGAAATTGAAGGCAAGTGATCAAATTAGAGGAGGAGTCTCATGCGATTGCCGTTTACCAAAATGCATGGCGCTGGCAACGATTACATCTATGTCAACGCCTTTGAGCACACCCTGAAGGACCCTGCGGAATTTGCCGCGCGACTGAGCGACAGGCACAAGGGCATAGGCGGCGACGGCCTTGTGCTGATCGGGCCCTCCCAAACCTGCGACGTGCGCATGAGGATGTTCAACGCCGACGGGTCGGAGGGACGCATGTGTGGAAATGCCAGCCGATGCGTGGGGAAATACGCCTATGAGCACGGCATTTGCCGCAAGGAGAGCATGACCATGGAGACGCTTTCCGGTGTAAAAGTACTCCACTTGACAACGGAAAACGACCTTGTGATCTCTGTGACGGTGGAGATGGGCGAGCCGCTCTTGCACCCCTTTGACATCCCCATGGCGGTCGAAGGGGAGAGCTTCATCGACGGGGAAATCGAGTGCGCCGGCAGCGTTTGGCGCGGCACGGCCGTCTGCACAGGCCCTGCGCATTTGGTCATCTTTACGGAGATCCCCGTGGACGAGCTTGATTTTGCCACCATTGGCCCGTTGTTTGAAAACCACCCGCTCTTTCCCGACCGTGTCAACACCGATTTCGTCAATGAGATCGGCAACGGCGATTTTCAGATGCGCGTTTGGGAGCGCGGCAGCGGGGAGACCCTGGCCTGTGGGACAGGGGCCTCCGCCGTGGCGGTGGCTGCGGTTCTGACGGGACGCGCCCGCCGCGATCAGGAGATCTGTGTGCGACTCAAGGGCGGCGAGCTCTTTGTCACCTGGCACAGTGGCGGCGGCGTCTCGATGCGGGGCGGCGCTGTGGAAGTTTTCACCGGTGAAGTGGAAATTCCGGATGATGCTGTGGAGGGATAACGGCTCACACCGCAGCCGGCCCCCGGCACATGTCAACGCCGGGGGCCGGCGTCTGTCTGTCACAAAACCCGCCCGATGTGCTTGACCTTTGTCTCAATTGCTCTTATAATGAAACAGTACGGGTTGAGCATTTCTTTATGGCCATAAGGCCATGGGAGGAGAATGGACTTGAAGCTGATTGGCTATTACAATAGATCTGTCTACCTGACCTATCTGGGGCTCGCCTCCTCGGTGTTTGGAATGACGCTTGCGGTCAGGGGCAGGGTGGGGATTGCGCTGTCCTGCCTGCTCTTCAGCGGGTTGTGCGACATGTTTGACGGCACGGTCGCCCAACACACGCCCCGCAGCGATCCTGAAAAGAAGTTTGGCATTCAGATTGATTCCCTTTGCGATGTGATCTGTTTTTGCGCCTTTCCTGCGCTCATGAGCTTTACCATGGGGGCGCAGAGCGTGTGGGCGCTGCTCTCCATGACCTTTTTTGTCACATGCGGCGTGATCCGTTTGGGCTATTTCAACGTTCAGGAGGACTTGCGCCAGCAGGAGACAAGCGAAAAGAGGACTTCCTACCGTGGACTTCCCGTCACCACAACGGCGCTGATTTTCCCGCTGGCTGTCGTTCTCTTGCAGTATCTCCCCGTGCGACCCGAGGTGGCGCTGCCCATTTTGCTTGTGGTCATTGGCGTCGCATTTGTGGCGGATATGGCGGTGGTCAAGCCGCAGGGCAGGGCAAAGCTGCTGTTGCTTTTGGCGGGCGCATTGATTTTCGTGGGCGTGCTGTTGTCGAGAGGAGGGCATATACGGTGAGCGAGCC
>CABRXB010000284.1 GCA_902474785.1 uncultured Eubacteriales bacterium
GCCGACGAAGCCCAGCAGAAGTGGGGCGACAGCGAGGCATGGCGCGAGAGCAACAGACGACATGCCGGCTACACCGACGAGCAGGAGATCGCCATTGCACACGAGGCCGACGAGATTTTCCGCGCACTCGCGGCCAGCATGGACAAAAGTCCAAAAGACCCCGCAGTGCTCGCGTTGGTGGCGCGCTGGCAGCAGCACATCACGCAGCGCCACTACCTATGCGACACGGGTATTTTGGCAGGTCTTGGGCAGATGTATGTGGTGGACGAACGCTTCACGGAGCACATCGACCGCTTTGGCGACGGGCTTGCCGCCTTTTTCAGCGAGGCCATTGCCTGTTATTGTGAACAAAAACAGGCGCAGGAATTGTAGCCATTTGCAAGACAAAGCTCACAAACACTGCGTTTGTGAGCTTTGTCTTTTTGTCAAAGACGGCTTTTTTGCTTCGCGGCGGGCCGCTTGAAAGGCCGCTGCCCTTGGATTATGGCGAGGCAGTGGCCCCAATCTGCGATTAAATTTTTGCGGCGAGCTGCCGATTTTACAGTTGTGGATTTGCGCTGCTCTGAGCGCACGGGACAGAGAAAAGAAAAAGAGAAAAAAGCCCCGGGAACATCTCGTTGTCCCGAGGCTTTTTTGATGGAGTTGAGGGGAGGATTATTCCAAATTGAGGCGGTTTGTGAGCGTGTAGTTGGTGATGCAAAAGAAGATGCCGCCGTAGATGCCGGTGCCGAGAGCGGAGGAGAGCAAAAGCGCATGCACCGAGCCGATGAAATCGAAGTTTGGCATGGGGATATGCATCATGATGTTGGCCAGCAGATAGGTGGCAAACTGGGACGCCACCAAAAAGCCGAGAAAGGCGACAAAGCTCATGAAGATGCGATGCTTTTGGAAGCAGTGGCCAACGGCGATGGAGGCATAGACCACCAGAATGCTGGCCGCCATGCTGATCACGCACAGCAAAATCCCTTCGAGCGTCCAGAGCGTGGTGTGCATCGCATAGCGTGCGGTGAGTTCTTCCAAGAGCATGCGCATCAGCTCCATCAGATTTCGGAAAAAATCCGCCTGAACCGTAAGGATCATCACGGCCAGGATATCAGCCAAAATGCTTGCAAACGACCAGATGATCGAAACGATGAGCTTGGCGGTGATGTTTTGGCCCGGGGTGACGGGCAGGGTGAAGGAGATGTATCCCTCGTCGCCAAGCAGATTTTTCTGGAAGCGTTGCGCCATCAAAAAGATGGTGATGAATCCAACGGCAAGCATCAAAAAGACAAACAAGGTGGCCAAAATAACGGCGATCAGGCCGGCAAAGCCGTCGTTTGCAAGGTGATCCCTGGATGAAAGATAGGATGTGGATAAGCGGGTGAGAAAGGAGATGACCAGCAGCGCCGCATAGAGCGGCAGCATGGTGCGCCGGGTGGCGCGCAGCTCGTATTTGACAAGTTTTCCTAACATCTGAAGACCTCCCGGAAGAGGGCGTCTACCGACTTGCCCTGTTTTTCTCTGATCTCGTCCACCGACGATTGCAGTGTCACGCAGCCGTTTTGCAAAAAGATGATATCGTCGAGCACCTGTTCCACATCGGCGATGAGGTGGGTTGAGATGATCACGGCTGCGTCTTCACTGTAGTTGCTGATGATGGTTTGAAGGATATAGTCTCTCGTGGCGGGGTCGACGCCGCCGATGGGCTCGTCGAGAAGATAGAGCTTTGCCTTTCGGCTCATCACCATGATGAGTTGCACCTTTTCACGCGTGCCCTTGGAGAGCTGCTTGAAGGTGCGGGAGGCGTCGATGGACAGGCGATGGAGCATCTCCTCTGCGGTGCTGCGCTGAAAGTCCTGATAGAAATCGCCAAAAAAGTCGAGCAGGTCGCTCACCTTCATCCAATCGCTCAGACAGCTTCGCTCGGGCAAATAGGAGACGATCTTTTTGGTCTCGACGCCGGGGCTCTGCCCGTCGATCAGAATGTGGCCTTCCGATGGGGTCAGCAGCCCGTTTGCCAATTTGATGAGGGTTGTCTTTCCGCTTCCGTTGGGACCGAGCAGCCCCACAATGCGCCCGGGCTGCACCGTGAGCTCCACATTGTCGAGCGCCTTTGTGCTGCCAAAACTCTTAGAAAGCCCCTTGCATTCTAAAATTGCCATGGTTTCCTCCTCTTACAGCGCCCTCTCGATCAGAGCGCGAATTTCCTCTTTGGTATACGAGAGCCGCTCCATCGCGGCCAGAAACGCCGTCACCTGCTGCGCGGCAAGCTGCTCTTTTGCCTCTTTGATCACTGTTACATCCTCCGTAATGAATCGTCCAGCCGTGCGCTGCGTGTAGACAAGCCCCTGCTCCTCCAAACGTCCAAGCGCTCGCTGCATGGTGTTGGGGTTGACCCCCGCCTGCGCCGCAAGATCGCGC
>CABRXB010000285.1 GCA_902474785.1 uncultured Eubacteriales bacterium
TGACCAGAAAGGACGCCAGAGCCGCCGCCGTGCAGCTGCTCTATGAGTTTGAATTTCACAAAGACGAATCGCCCGCCACTTTTTATGACTTTGCTCAGCGGCAGTTTGAAGCGGAGTTTGACGCCTATACCGCGCGTCTGTTTTACGGCGTTTTGGAGCACTGCGCACAGCTTGACGAGCTGATCGTCGCTCACAGCAAAAACTGGCGGCTTGACCGCATCAACAGGGTCAGCCGCGTCATCTTGCGCCTTGCCATTTTTGAGATGCTCTTTGACGATGAGGTGGAGACCCCCGTGGCCATCAACGAGGCGGTGGAGCTCTCCAAGCAGTTTGAGCTGGGGGAATCCGCCGCCTTTATCAATGGCGTGCTGGGCGGCGTTGCCAGGGGGCGGCAGGATGCATAGCTGGTGCCTTGGCATCGACACGAGCAACTATACCACCTCGGTGGCCGGGTGCGACGCGTCGGGCCTTTGCCAATCGCGCCGCACTCCCTTTGACGTGAAGCCCGGCGAGCGCGGCGTGCGTCAGAGCGACGCCGTCTTTTTGCACACCAGGGCGCTGCCGGAGCTCGTCGAACAACTGCTGGACGACTATGTTGACCCGCCGGCCGCCGTCGCCGTCTCCGTGACGCCGCGCGATGTGCAGGGCTCTTACATGCCCTGTTTTTTGGCAGGCGTTTCGGTGGCGCGCAGCGTCGCGGCGGCGCTGCGCGTGCCGCTCTATACGCTGTCGCACCAAAGGGGGCACATTCTGGCCGCCCTTTTGGGCTGTAAAGACCCTGCGCCCTCGCTGCTGGGGCAGCCGCACTTTGCCTATCATGTTTCGGGCGGCACCACCGAGCTGCTTTTTGTGCAGCTCGACCAGGCGGGGGATGGGCCCATTGACTGCGTTGGCGAGAGCGCCGATCTGCACGCCGGCCAGCTCATCGACCGGTGCGGCGTGCGTATGGGGCTCAAATTCCCCTGTGGGCAGGCGTTGGAAGAGCTGGCCAAAGAGGGCCGGCCGGTTGTGGCCCCCATGCGCTTTGCCCAGCAGACCTCAATCCACCTCTCGGGGGTGGAAAACAAATTTGAAACCCTGCTGCGGCAGCACGAGCCGCCCGACATGGCGCTGTGGCTGCTCGAGACGGTGGCGGCGGCGCTTGTTGCGCTGGCTGGGGCCGGGATGCGGGGAAAAGAACAGTTGCCGCTGGTGCTGGCCGGCGGCGGAGCACGCGGCAGCTATCAGGTGGGCGTGTGGATACAGGCCATGAATACGCCGCCGACAACGCCCGCGGCGTGGCGTTTTACGGCGCGCTGAGAAGAGAGGGGGAATTCAAGTGAACGCACAACCGCCACAGGAGAGGGATATTTTAACCGTCTCCCAGCTCAACGCCATCATCAAAGCCATTTTGGACAGCGATCCCCTTTTGGCGCGCGTGATGGTGCGCGGGGAGCTCTCCAACTTCAAATACCACACCCAAAGCGGCCACCTCTATATGACGCTCAAAGATGAGAAAAGCGCGGTGCGCGCCGTGATGTTTGCCTCCTCCGCCAAAAAGCTGCTCTTTCGGCCGGAAAGCGGGATGAAGGTCATTGTGGAGGGGCGGGTTGCCGTCTTTGAACGCGTCGGACAATATCAGCTCTACCTCACCGGGATGCAGCCCGACGGCGTGGGGGCGCTGCACCTTGCCTATGAGCAGCTCAAGCGCAAGCTCGAGGCCGAAGGGCTCTTTGCCCAGAGCCGGAAAAAGCCGCTGCCCAAAACGCCGCTGCATGTCGGCGTCATCACGGCCTCGACGGGCGCCGCCGTGCGCGACATCATCCACGTGCTCGGGCGTCGCTTTCCCGCCGCGAAAGTGCTGCTCTATCCCGTGTTGGTGCAGGGGCCCGACGCGCCGCCCATGCTGGTGCAGGCGCTGCGCTGGTTCAACGAGCAGCGCGCGGCCGACGTGCTCATCGTGGGGCGCGGCGGCGGATCGATTGAGGATTTGTGGGCCTTCAACGACGAGGCCGTGGCGCGCGCCATCGCCGCAAGCGACATCCCCGTGATCTCGGCCGTGGGACACGAGACCGACTTCACCATCGCCGACTTTGTGGCCGACCTTCGCGCGCCGACGCCTTCGGCGGCAGCCGAGCTGGCGGTGCCCGATGCGCTCACGCTGCGTCAGAGGTTTTCCAACGTCAACGTGCGCATGGCCGATCTTCTCTTGAGAAAGGCGGTGACAAACAGAGCCCGCCTTCAGGCACTCTCGGGGCACAGGACGCTGCAAAATCCAGAAAAATTGCTCGACGACCGCAAGCTCGTTTTGGACGCGCTGTCGCAGCGGGCGGCACAGGCGCAGCAGGCGCGCCTTGAAAGGGCGCGTCAAAATCTCGGGCTGCTGGCGGGAAAGCTGTCGGCGCTCAGCCCGCTCGCCGTACT
>CABRXB010000286.1 GCA_902474785.1 uncultured Eubacteriales bacterium
CCATTCCGAATATTTTGCTGCCGGGACCCGAGGTAGATCTCAGCAAGTTTGCCGTGGTTGCCTGCGACCAGCACGTCTCCGACCCCTCCTATTGGGAGGCGGTGGAGGCCTATGTGGGGGATGCGCCCTCGGCGCTGCGCCTCATGCTGCCTGAAGCCTATCTGGAGCAGCCGGATCGCGCCCTTCGCGTGGCGGGCATCAACGCCGCCATGCAGGAGTATCTCGACCGCGGCCTGCTGCGCGAGGTGGGAGAGGGCTTTGTCTACCTGCAGCGCACCATCACGACCGGCGTGCGCCACGGTCTGATGATGGCGCTGGATCTGGAGCAATACGACTATACGCCGGGGGCAAAGAGCCTCATCCGCGCCACCGAGCAGACCATCCCCGAGCGCCTGCCCCCGCGCGTGGAGATCCGGCGCGATGCCGTCTTGGAGCTGCCGCACATCATGGTGCTGGTGGACGACCCCGACAACCTGCTGCTGGGGGCCGTGGAGCAGGCGCTGCCCACGCTGCCGCGCTGCTATGACTTCGACCTCATGCAGCAAAGCGGCCATCTCACCGGCTGGCTGGTGCAGGAGGAAGAACTGCTCCTTCGCCTGGCCGACGCGCTCAAAATTCTGTGTGAAAGAGGAGAAGGTCTGCTCTTCGCCATGGGCGACGGCAACCACTCGCTTGCCACGGCCAAGGCCTGTTGGGAGCAGCAAAAGCGCACGTTGAGCGAGAGCGAGCGGGCAACCCATCCCGCGCGCTTTGCGCTGTGTGAGATCGTCAATTTGCACGACGAGGCCATGGTGTTCGAGCCCATCCACCGCGTGCTGTTCTCGGTCGATGAGAAGGCGCTTGAGCGCGAAACCGGCATCCGTGGAGACAAGATGCCCCCGCTTCAACAGCTTCAGCCTTTGCTCGACGCGTATCTTGCGGCCCATCCCGAGACGCGCATCGACTATGTGCACGGCGAGCAGGCCGCCCGTGACCTGGGGTCAAAGCCGGGCAATCTGGCTCTGCTCATGCCGCCCTTTGACAAGAGTAGCCTGTATGACATTGTGAGACATGACGGCGTGCTGGTGCGCAAAAGCTTCTCCTTGGGAGAGGCGCCCGACAAGAGATTTTATCTCGAGGCGCGCAAAATCACGCGATAAGCGCCATAGCAGACACAAAAACCGGCGTGAAAAATGCCTTTTTCCGGGAAACTTTCTCATTTTGTCTGCCATTCGGATATTGACAAAGGAGTGGGAACACCCTTATAATGAATGTTGCGCTTAATGATTACAGGAGTATAGGGAATGAAGGTAGACATCACAGCGGTTTTGAAAAACAGCGACGAGCGGATCGACTTTGACTACCCGGCCGATCTCTCCCACCTGGAGCTGACGTATGGGGAGCGCCCCGTCACGCAGCCTCTTTCGGTGCGCGGCAGCGTGTTCTCGAGACACGGCGCCGTTACGCTGCAGTTTCAGATCACCGGCACGCTTGCGCTGAAATGCGACCGGTGTGCCAAGGAATATGAATTTCCGATTTCCTGTCCGTTTTCCGCGATGGTCTCGGCAAACCCCAATGAGGAGGAGAGCGAGAAACTCATCGTGGCGGAAAACAACAGTCTCGATATCGACCAGATCGCTGAAATGGCGCTTCTGCTCTGGCTGCCGGCCAAGCAGCTTTGTCGGGAGGACTGTAAAGGACTTTGTCCAATCTGCGGCGCAGATCGCAACGAGGTAGACTGTGGCTGCGATACGCGGCGGGTCGATCCGCGACTGGAAGGACTCAAAAAGCTTTTGGAATAAAGAGAACCCGGGAGGTGTAACGTCATGGCAGTACCGAAGAGGTATACATCCAAAGCGCGCAAGCATACGCGCAGAAGCGCGGTGTGGAAGCTCCAGCCCCCTACACTGGTCAGATGCAAGGAGTGCAAGGAGCTGATTGTTCCGCACAGAGTGTGCCCCAACTGCGGCTTTTACGGCGGCAAGGCTGTTGTGGTAAAGGCTGAGGACTAGGCAAACCAAAAGCGGGGGTTGTTTGGCAACCCCCGCTTTTTGCAAGAGAAAAAAGAAAGGCAAATGATGCCGTTTGCCTGTTATTTGCCGCGTGACCGGGCAATATGCTTTTGGGTTGTTTTTTTCAAGGCCAATGGAAAAATAAGCGCTGAAAAAAGAATTTGACGCTGCGCCACCGGCGGCAGGCTATGCTTGGCCCTGTGCATGCACAGGGCTTTGCGGGAGCGAAGGCCAGGAAGCAAAAGGCATAACGCCCAGTACAAAGGCCGGCGGCACAGACCTAGCCAGAGGTATAGGCTGGTACAAAGGTCAGAACGCAGACCCGGCCAGAGGTATAGGCCCGGTACAAAGGCCGGCGGCACAGACCCGGTCAGTGAAATTATCG
>CABRXB010000287.1 GCA_902474785.1 uncultured Eubacteriales bacterium
GTCGGCGTCGGCAATGTCGTCGGGCACGCCGAGCCGCGTGAGAAAGCGCGTGAGCAGCAGGTGACGCGCATAGACCTGTTCGGCCCTTTCTTTTCCGAGTTCGGTCAGAGAAATCAGACCAAAGTCGTCCACCGTCACGAACCCGCCGGATTTGAGAAGGCCCACGGCGCGGCTGATGCTCGGCTTGCTGAAGGAGAGCTCTGCGGCGATGTCCACCGACCGCACGGCGCCTTTTTTCCTCTGCAGCAAAAGGATGGTCTCCAGGTAGTTCTCGCCCGACTCCTGAAGCTTCAACGCACGCACCTCCTCGGCAAAATTTCTAAGCGCTGGAAAAGTTTTTATACAGCTTCATATTTTACCATAAAAGGAAGCGGGCGGCAAGGGAAGGGGAAAAGAAAAATCCTCGGCATCTTCTTGCGGAGGGGGACGCGCGTTTGGTATGATAGAAAAAAAGGGAAATGGGGGAAGCGCGCCATGAAACTGACGGTTTTGGTGGACAATGCGGTGCCGATCGGCTCCCCTTTGTACGGCGAGTCGGGGCTGGCGCTCTACATCGAGTGCGACGGCAAACGCCTGCTCTTTGACACCGGCGCATCGGGGCTTCTCTTTCACAATGCGCAGCAGCTTGGCATCGATTTGCTTCGGCTCGACTACATCGTGCTCAGCCACCACCACTCAGATCACACGGGGGGCTTGTTTGCGCTTGCTGAAAAATACGCCGCGCTGCCGCTCGACAAACGTCCCGAACTGGTGTTTCACCCCGATCTCTTTGCGCCGCGCGCGGGCGCTTTGCAAAGCGGCTATCCGCCGCTCTATCCGCTGCGCGAGCTATCGGCGATCTTTGCCGTGACGAGCGCGCCCTCCAAGTTGCTTTTGACAAAAAATCTCGCCTTTCTCGCCGGGATTCCGCGCACCAGCCACGAGCGGCAGCGCGTTTTCGACCGCATTGTCAGGGAGGACGGCGCACAGGTTCCCGACACCGTGCCCGAAGAGGGGGTGCTGGTCTATCGGGGTAAACAGGGCCTTGTGATTGTCACGGGCTGTACGCACTGCGGCGTGTGCAATGTGGTGCGCCATGTCAAAAGCATGACCGGCATCGACACGGTGCAGGCGCTTGTGGGCGGACTGCACCTGATCGACCCGCCCGACGACACACTGATTTTCACAGCCGAAATTCTGGCGCGCGAAAAAGTCATGCAGGTGGTGGGGATGCACTGCACCTGTTTTGAAAGCGCCTGCTTTCTCCATGCGCACCTGCCGGTGGCGCAGTTGCGCGCCGGCGAGCAGATGAGTTTTGTGTGAGATATGGAGAAAAAAGAAGAATTTTGTAAAAAGAGAGAGGCTGCGCAACAGCCTCTTTTTTATTGGCGGAGGAGCTTGTTTGCAAAACAAAAAAAGGAAGAAGACGCTAAAAAATAAAATAAATAAAGAAAACAAGAAAAAATCAAACAACAGCAAAAGCTTGTGAAGTTGGATACTTTGTGTTATATTTTGAATCAGGAAATGAAATGCTTTAAAAAAGGATCCTCACAAATGGAGTTTGAAACACGAAAGGGAGAGCCGTGAAAAAGTGGATCATTGCGCTTATTTGTCTGTCTGTTGCAGTTTTGGCGGCGGTTGCGCTGTGGGGCGGCAGGGTGTCGGCTGAGGAATATGAGGCCGCCATAGCGCAGGAGTTTGCCAAATATGGCGTGGAAACCTGTGTGTTTCTCCACGATTCCAATGCCAAAACAAGGGAGAGTACGCTTGATCAGGCCCTTCATCATGTGCGGCAATGTATGCAGCAGCTTCAGGAAGGCGGCCAGCACCGGAAAAACGATTCGCCAAAGAGCATGCACACGCCAAGAACAGTTGACGTATCCGGCGTTTTTTACCCAATCGGGCGATTTTCCAATTCGTTTGGTCTTTGTGGTATTCAAGTGAATGCAACTGTGACGCTCGAGGAGGAAGACGGCGAATTGCGCGTGACGGCCGTCGACTGCTTGGAGGCGGGCCCCGTCGGATCTTACGCCAATTTCGTCTCCTGGGAGACAGGGGAAATCGAAGCCTCGCTCAATGCGCCCGACAGTGGGTGGCTTACCTTGACAGCGGTTGGAACCGTTTCGTTTGCACAGAAAATCCCCGTGGTGAATCTGAACATCGGTTATACCGGCGATGTGACGGGTGTTGTGCTGATCAACTGTGCCGAATTTTGATGAGTGAAGCGTGTGAAATAGCGACGATCAGATTATGTGGATGGAGTTTGAAGCGGTATGGCAGTTGTGTATTGGATTTTCACTATTTTTGGAATTACATTGGAGTATGTTATGACAGTTGTTGTCATCGAAGCTTGCTGTAAATATCTCTATGGGAAAAATGA
>CABRXB010000288.1 GCA_902474785.1 uncultured Eubacteriales bacterium
GGGCGCGCGCATGACCTTTGAGATCACATGCCTCGAGTCCATCGCGCAGCCGCAGCCGTTTTCGCCGTAGCGGTTGCAGCGGTGAGCGGCGCGCCTGATCTTTGAGATGCCTGCCTCGAGTTCAGCATACAGTAGCAGCCGTTTTTGCACGGCTGCTCGATAGACGATTTTAGAAAATCCGGGAAGAATAAAAGGAGAAGAACACGAGTGATCACGGAACGAATTGTAACGTTTGACCGATTGGAGGAGCTGACCCATGTGCTGGGCAGCGTCGACGAAAATCTTGACGCGCTGGAGCGCGCCTTTGAGGTGCGCATGACCTTTCGGGAGGGCGGCATCAAGATCATGGGGGAGAGCGAGGCGGTGGAACTTGCCGCCCGCTCGCTCGACTCGCTCATGCAGCTTGCCTCGCGCGGCGAGCAGATTGACGCTGCCAGGGTCAACTATGTCATCAACCTCACCAGAGAAGGGGAGGAGGACAAACTGCGCGAGCTGGGCGGCGACGTCATCTGCGTCACGGTCAAGGGCAAGCCCATCAAGGCCAAAACGCTGGGCCAGCAGAAATACATCGACGCCATCAAGAAAAACACCATTGTGCTCGGCATCGGACCGGCCGGCACAGGCAAAACCTATCTCGCCGGGGCCATGGCCGTGGCCGCCTTTCGCGAGCACAAGGTCAACCGCCTGATCATCACGCGCCCGGCGATTGAGGCGGGCGAGAAACTCGGCTTTTTGCCGGGCGACCTCCAAAGCAAGGTCGACCCCTACCTGCGCCCTCTTTACGACGCGCTGTTTGACATGCTGGGGGGCGAGAGTTTTCAAAAATATATGGAGCGCGGCTCCATCGAGGTGGCGCCGCTCGCCTACATGCGCGGCCGCACGCTCGACGACTCGTTCATCATCTTGGACGAGGCGCAGAACACCACGGCCGAACAGATGAAGATGTTTCTCACGCGCCTTGGCAACAACTCCAAGGCCGTGATCACGGGCGACATCACGCAGATCGATTTGCCGCGCGACACCAAAAGCGGACTGATCGACGCCTCGCGCGTGCTGCGCGACGTGCAGGACATCGGTATCATCACGCTCACCCAGCGCGACGTGGTGCGTCATCAATTGGTGCAAAAGATCATCGAGGCCTATGAAAAGGCGTCGCAGCCAAAACAGACGCATGGGCCGCGCGGCGGCGCGAGAAAGGGCGGCAGGGATGGCAGGTAAGCACCGCGTGGAGTTTTCCAACCGCCAACGCGACATGAAGGCGGACAAGCCGCTGCGCGACCTCATCCGCGCCTGCTGTGCGCAGACGCTGCGCCGTGAGGAGGTCTTATTCTCCTGCCTGATCTCGGTGAGTTTTGTCACAAAAGAGGAGATTCGCACCCTCAATGCAGACAGCCGCGGCATCGACGCTGTGACCGATGTTTTGAGCTTCCCCTTAGAGGAGTTTTCAAGCGGCGTGCCGCGAGACTACCGACCGCCCATCACGCCGCTGCCGCTGGGCGACATCGTGCTGTGTCCCGCGCGGGCGATGGAGCAGGCAGAGGAGTATTCTCATTCGCTTCGCCGGGAGATGGCGTTTTTGACGGTGCACTCCCTGCTGCACCTGCTGGGCTACGACCATATGACGCAGCAAGACGAGGCGCGCATGTGTGAGCGCCAGGAGGCCGTTTTGAGGGATTTGTCCATCACAAGAGAGAGTTCAAAGGAAACGGAGGCGCTTTCATGAGCGTTCAGGAAAAAGGACAGGGCGTGACCCGCTCGGGCTTTGTGGCCATCGTGGGCAGGCCCAACGTCGGAAAGTCCACGCTGCTCAACCATCTGGTGGGGCAAAAGGTGGCCATTGTCAGCAGCCGTCCCCAGACCACGCGCAACCGCGTGCTGGGCGTGCTGACAAAAGACGGCTGTCAGATGGTCTTTCTCGACACGCCGGGGCTTCACGCGCCGCGCAACAAGCTGGGGGATTACATGATGCGCCAGGCCGACAGCGCCGTGCGTTCGGTCGACCTGGTGGTGCTGGTGGTGGAGCCGACCGACAAAATTGAGACGGCCGAGCTCTCGGTGCTCGAGCGGTGCGGCTGCCCCGTGCTGCTGGCGATCAATAAGATCGACACCGTGAAAAAAGAGGCGCTTTTGGCCGTCATCGCGGCCTATGCCAGCGCCTACGACTTTGCCGCCGTGGTGCCGCTTTCGGCGCTCAGGGGCGAGGGCGTGGAGGAGCTCTACGACGAGTTGCAAAGCAGACTTCCGGACGGCCCCGCCTTTTTCCCGGAGGACGCGCTCACCGATCAGACCGAGCGTCAGCTCGTGGCCGAGTTCATCCGCGAAAAGGCACTGCGCACGCTCGACAAGGAGGTG
>CABRXB010000289.1 GCA_902474785.1 uncultured Eubacteriales bacterium
GCTTTTTGGCGTTTGAAGGGGTGCGAAGATGGGTCGCATGACGGCCGGGGGGAAAGAAGAGCTGTCCGGCAAAAGCGCAGTTGAGGCGATATGACGCCATGCAACGGAAAGCGAAGCGACGCCGGTGGGCGTCGCCGCTGCAGCGCGCGGAAGAGGTGTCGGGCGCATACAAAAGTGGCCACAGATGCGAGGGTGTGGAAGCTTCCCTGCACAGGGAGCAGCGGGCCGGACAGGGGAGCGGGGAGAGCGGATGGAGGAAAAGAGCCGCTTTCGGGCGGCAGGATGGGGAGATTAAAAGCCGAAGGGTGCTTTTGATCCGAGCGCAACGAGTGGGGGGATAAAACCGGCAGAGGAGAGCAGCAGATGAAAATGAAGCCGGGGGAAGGAAAGTTTTTGAAGACGCGCAGAGAAGTGCGTATCAGGGGAGAGACAAAATCGTGCAGCAATGGTCAGCGGGGAGCTTTTGCCTCGGCGCAGTGTAGGGAGACAAAAAAGCGGCGGAGGGGCAAAGCAGGCCGGGAGGCCGGGTCATGCCCAAGCTGGATGTCTAGGGCTGCCCAAGCAGGTGGCTAGAACAATGTCCAAGCGGGGCACCGGGCCAAGCCAAGCTGGACATTCAAGGCTGTGCCCTAGCAGGCGTCTGGGGCCGTGCCCAGGCCGGAGGCCGGGTCATGCCAAACTGGATGCCCGGGGCCGCGCCTAAGTCGGGCGACTGTACCACATGCCAAACCGGGCACAGGGCTATTTGCCAAGCTGATGTCCAGGGCTGGTACCCAGGGCTGTGCCTAAGCCGGCGGACAGCCATGCCAAACCGGGCATCCGGGGCTGTGCCCAAGCTGGGCACCGGGCTATGCTAAACTGGGTGCCTGGAGCCGTCCCCAACCAGGCGTCTGGAACTGCGTCAGGCTGAGCATCCAGAGCCTACCCCAACTCCCACAAAGAGGCCAAGGGATTGTTCCCTTGGCCTCTTTGTAGTATTGCCTTTAAGATCAGACGCGCGTGACCTGCTTCATGACGATGGGCGTCTTGGGGCAGTCGCGCCAGTCGGTCTCGCTGGTGGCGATGCGGTCGACCACGTCGAGCCCCTCCACCACCTTGCCAAAGGCGGCATAGGCGCCGTCAAGGTGGGGAGAGTTGGCGTGCATGATGAAAAACTGGCTGCCGGCGGAGTTGGGGTCGCTGGTGCGCGCCATGGACAGCACGCCGCGGTCGTGCTTTAAGGGGTTTTTATGGCCGTTTTGGTCAAATTCGCCCACGATGGTGTGCGCAGGGCCGCCGGTGCCGTCCCCCTTGGGGCAGCCGCCCTGAATCATGAAGCGCGGGATGACGCGGTGGAAGGTCAGGCCGTTGTAAAAGCCCTGATCCACCAGCATTAAAAAGTTTTCCACCGTCTTGGGGGCGATGTCGGGATAGAGCTCGGCGATCATGACGCCGCCGTCTTCCATTTCAAACTTGACCTTGAGTTGCTCGCTCATTTGTTTTCCTCCTGTATAAATTTGATATAAAATTACAATTTGTTGTCATGTTTACAGGCCGCCAAAGACAAAGATGCCCGCGACGCCCGACGCAATGATGGCGATGATGGGATTTAATCCGCATTTTTTGATGGTAAACAGGCACAAGGCGGCCAGCACGAGAGAGGGCAGACTGATGCCGCCGGCAAGCCCCGCCGGGAAGAGCGCCGTTTTGCCAATGGAGAGGGCGGCCGCTGCAATCAGACCGACCACGGCCGGGTGGATGCCGCTCATCACGGCCTTGACCGTCTTGTTGTCCTGCACGCGGGAGAAGACGGTGGCCACCAGCATGATGATGAGCAGCGACGGCAGCACCACGCCCAGCGTGCAAGCCACGGCGCCCGGCAGCCCGCCGAGCTTCATGCCGGTGAATGTGGCCATGTTGACGGCAAAGGGCCCCGGCGTCATCTCGGAGATGGCGATCATGTCGGTGACCTCCTCGAGCGCCAGAAAGCCGCCGCCCACCAGCTTGCTCTGGATGAGCGGAATCATGGCGTAGCCGCCGCCAAAGGTGACGGCGCCGATTTCAAAGAAGATGAGAAAGAGCGTCAGCATCATGGGGGTTACGCCTCCTTTTTGCGCCGCAGCAGAAAGCCGCAAAAGCCGGCCGTGACGATGGCGAGAATGGCCGAGACGCCATAGACGCCAACGGCGACAAAGGCGAGCAGGCAGATGGCCCAGTCGATGGGCTTGCGCACGGCCTTTTTGCCGAGCTTGAGCACCGCAGAGAGCACCAGCGCCGTCACCCCGGCGCGAATGCCCAGCAGAGCCGCGCCCACGGTGGGGTTGCTCTGAAACTGCATGTAAAAACCGCTGACAACGG
>CABRXB010000290.1 GCA_902474785.1 uncultured Eubacteriales bacterium
GCAGCAGCCCCTCTACGACACCTGGTTTGTCTTCTCGGTTCTCGAGGAGAGCGGCGGCTTTGGGGCGCGCACCGCATCGCTGCGCATTCAGCCAGACCTTGCCATCGTGGTCGACACGACCACCAGCGCCGACCACATTGAAAAACCAGAGGCTGCCAAAGCGTCTCGGCTTGGAGAGGGCGCCGTCATCTTTTTGATGGAGTCGTCCACCTACTACAAGCCCGAGAGCGTCGCAAAGGTCAAAAAGATTGCAGATGAGGCCGGCGTCAAATGGCAGCACAAGACCGTGACGCTGGGCGGGCTCAATTCGGGCTCCATCCAGAGAACCGGGCGCGGCTGTGAGACGGTGGCCATCGCCACGCCCTGCCGCTACCTGCATTCGGCCGCCTGCACCGCAAACCTAAGCGACGCCACGCAGACCGCCGCTCTGCTGTGCGCCATGCTGCAAAGCGACACACTGTGACAAAACAGGCCCTCTTCCCGCCGTACAGGGGAGAGCGGGCCGTGAGCTTTTGACAAGGAAGTTGTACGGAGAGAGGTGGAAGCAATGGAACTCTTCAAACAAATGGTGGAAACCCTGTCGGTCAGCGGAAACGAGGAGGCGCTTGCGCAGCTCATTGAGCGCGAGGTCGCCCCGTATGCCGATGAGGTCACGCGCGACGTGATGGGCAATTTGATCGTGCATAAAAAAGGCAAAGAGGGCGCCAAAAAGATGATGCTCAGCGCCCACATGGATGAAATTGGCGTGATGGTGACCCACGCTGAGGAAACGGGCTATCTGCGGTTTGCCCCCGTGGGCGGCCTGCGCCCGGTCTATCTGATCGGTCAGCCCATCATCTTCAAAAACGGCGTGCGCGGCGTGGTGATGTATGAGACGAAGCTCGAGCTGCGCGAGGTTAAGCTCGACAACCTGTATCTTGACATCGGCGCACAGACGCGCGAAGAGGCGCTCTCGATGGTGTCGATCGGCGACGTGGCGGCGCCCGCCGGCACGGTGTTTGCCTGCGGCGCCAACCGCTGGGCCGGCAAGTCGCTTGACGACAAGATCGCCTGCTACGTGCTCATCCGTGCCATTCAACAGCTCAAGGAGACGGCGTACGACACCTATTTTGTCTTTTCAACGCAAGAGGAACTGGGGCTTCGCGGCGCGACGACGGCGGCCTACACCATCGACCCCGACTATGCCGTGGCGCTCGACGTCACGGGCGTCGGCGACATGCCCAACATGAGCGCGCCCAACGACCTCAAGCTGGGCAAGGGCGCCGCCATCAAGGTGCGCGACAGCTCTATCATCTGTTCACGTCAGATGGTCTCCTTTTTGAAGGAGCGCGCCAAAGCCGCCGACATCCCCTATCAGATGGAAGTGCTGCTCTACGGCGGCACCGATGCCGGCGCCATTCATCTCACGCGAAGCGGCGTTGTGACAGGCGGCATTTCGATTCCCACGCGCAACGTCCACTCGCCGGTCGAGATGGCCGACAAGCGCGATGTCGACGCCTGCATCGCCCTTGTGCTGGAGATGCTGCGCTGTGAGATCGGCTGAAGAAAACACGTTTTGAAAATGGACAATCCGTGTCCACAAGGGCGGATGACGCCCTCTGTGGGCACGGATTTGTGCCTGGAATAAGGGTTGCAAAACCATGAAGAGAACGGTATAGTAAAAGAATATGATGAGACGATATGTTAGCACCGACATCGAGGAGATGCGCGAATTCCTCAAAGACGAACCCGACCTGCTCATCCGTTTTGAAGCGGGGCTGCAGGCACTTGACCTGCTCTATTTTGACATCTGGGTGGCAAGGGACGAAGAGGAGCGGCTGCAAGGCGTGCTCTTTCGCAGCTATGGGGATTTTTATCTTCATGCGGGCGAAAAGATCAATCTGGAAGAGCTGGCCGCCTTTCTCGGTTTTATGCCCATGCTCTACTCCCTTTCGGGAAAAGAGCCTCTCATGGAGCAGCTTCTTCCCATGCTGCAAGGGGTGCGCTCCACCACGCTTTGCACCGTTGCGCGGCAAAAAGAGCCGCCGCAGCCCTTGGAGTTTGCGCTGCTCTATCAAAAAACGCAGCGCACCGAGGATTTTCGCCTGGTCTATGCGCTGCTCGGCCGAGCGGGGGAGGCCGACCTTCCCCGTTTTGAGGACTATTACTTCACGCGGCGCGGACTGCAAAGTCACAAAAACGGGCGCACCTATTACCTGTGCCTGGAGGGGGAGGCCTATTCCACCGCTTCGACCACAGGGGAGGTGAGCGGCATGGCGCTGCTCACCGACGTTGTCACCGATCCGCGCTATCGCCGGCAGGGACTTGCCGGCGCGCTGCTCACGCAG
>CABRXB010000291.1 GCA_902474785.1 uncultured Eubacteriales bacterium
AAGAAAAATTGCAAAAACAAAGGGCGGCAAAGAAAATGTCTCTTTGCCGCCCTTTGCTGTTTTTGATTAAAACGCGTCGGAAATCAGATCGGTGAGCGAATCGGCAACCTCGCCAACGGCGCGCATGGCACAGTTGACCTTGCGGCGCATCTTGCGCGAATTGTAGCTCGGGCTCATCATGCTGGCGGCCATGCCAAGCGCCGCCACAGTGACGACCCCGGCAACCACGGTACTGGTTCTCATAACTGCATCCTCCTTGCTCTTTTAGGCTGTGTGCGTGCCACACGCTTTCAGTATGCCCTGCGCACAGGCGGGGATGTCATGCAAGTCTTGGAGGCGGTCGGAAAATCCAAGAAAAGTCGACAGGTTTTTCCGCTCAAAAAGCGGCTGAACGGGGGAAGCCAAGCTTTCAGGCGCAATGGCACTTGACAAGAGATGAGCAAATAAAGTATACTAATTTTGTTGTAGTTTTGAATGCGGCGGGCACAAAGGTATCGACAAACGCCGCTTGAAGAAGGGAGAACTCTCGTGAGGATTACACAGGAGGCGGACTATGCTGTTCGTATCATCTATTATCTCGCCGTCGTGGGAGAAAAGAGCGACGCCAAGACCATTGCCGAAAACGTAGGCATTTCCACGCGTTTCGCCTTGAAAATTCTTGGAAAGCTCAGCCAGTTCGACTTTATCAGTTCGTTCAAGGGCGCCGGCGGCGGCTATGTGCTGGCTCACGATCCCCAGGACATCACGCTGCTCCAAGTGGTCACCGCCATCGACGGACCCATCGCCATCAACAAGTGTCTGACGTCAGAGGAGACCTGCGCGCACAGCAGCAGTCATATGTTTGGATGCCCCTTTCGCCATGTGTTCGACGAGGTCAGCCGCGACATCGCAACGGCGCTCGACAAGATCACCTTTGCCCGCTTCATCGAGGAGAGCACAAGGGTGTGCACCGGCTGGGTGGAACAGGCTGAAAAAAAGGCGGCCGTCAAGGAGACAACCTGTGCCGGGCAATAACGTTTATGGAAATTCAGGTCTGCCGAAGCCTTCGCTTCGGCAGATTTATTTTTCAAAAAAGGATTGACAAGGTTAGCTCTTTATGGTAGCATATTAAAATATATCATAATGGAATGGTATGCGCATATTGCATCAAGTCAATGTGATTTGTGCAATATTACAGAAATTTGAATGATAATTTCTGTAAAAATAACGAAAACAAACGAAAATTACAGACAAAGCACCGAAATACACCAAAATACCCTGATTTTTTCAGGGAGGGAAAAAGTGATACTCCCCGAAGGGTGTGCAGGAATTAAAGACACCGTACATTGCGTACAGCGCAGGAGGCGCCCGGCGGCGCACAAAAAATTCAGTTTTGGAGTGATGGAATCTATGCCCAAGACCGTGACGCTCGGCAGAAACCAACGACTGAGCTTCTCCAAGATCGAGGAAATTCAGAGTATGCCAAACCTGATTGAGATTCAGAAGAAATCTTATCAGTGGTTCATCGAGCAGGGTCTCAAAGAGGTCTTCGACGATGTGGCTTATATCTCTGATTATGCCGGCAATCTGGTTTTAAAATTCATTGACTACAAGATGGAAGATACTCCCAAATACACGGTGATGGAGTGCAAGGAACGCGATGCGACCTATGCCGCGCCGCTCAAAGTGCGTGTGCAGCTTGTCAACCGTGAGACGATGGAGGTCAAAGAGCAGGAGATCTTCATGGGCGATTTTCCGCTCATGACCGAAAGCGGCACCTTTATCATCAACGGCGCAGAGCGCGTGATCGTCTCGCAGCTCGTGCGTTCTCCCGGCATCTACTATGATATCACCAGAGACAAGAGCGGCATGCCGCTTTACTCCACCACCATCATTCCAAACCGCGGCGCCTGGATTGAATATGAGACCGACAGCGCCGGCGTGTATTACGTTCGCATCGACAAAAACCGCAAAATTCCCGCCACGGTGCTGCTGCGCTGTTTCGGGCTTGAAACCGACGATCAGATCGTCGAGCTCTTTGGCCAGGAAGAGCATGTGCTGGCCACCATTGAAAAAGACCCCACCAAGGCGGCTGACGACGCCCTGCTCGAGCTCTATCGCAAGCTGCGCCCCGGCGAACCGCCGACGGTGGAGAGCTCGCGCCAGCTTTTGACCAGTATGTTTTTCGACGTGCGGCGCTACGATCTGCCCCGCGTCGGACGGTTCAAGTATAACCAGAAGATGGCGCTTGCCCCGCGCATCGCGGGCAAAGTGCTTGCGCAGCCTGTCGTCGCCCCCTTGACGGGAGAAGTCATCGCCGAGGTCGACGGGCGCCCGCT
>CABRXB010000292.1 GCA_902474785.1 uncultured Eubacteriales bacterium
TACAACGAGACCTATGGCCTGCTGGGCTCCAACAAGGCCACCGAGGAGAGAATCAAGCTCTTCCCGCGCAATGGCCAGGTCTTTGTGGACACGGTGGCCGCCAAGCTGCGCGAGGTGACGGGCAAGAACATCGAGGTCATGATCTATGGCGACGGCGCCTTCAAGGATTCTGTGGGCAAGGTGTGGGAGTTGGCCGATCCGGTGGTCAGCCCCGCGTATACGCCGGGACTTGAGGGCACGCCCAACGAGCTCAAGCTCAAGTATTTGGCCGACAACGACTTTGCCGACCTTCAGGGGGAGGATCTGCGCAACGCCATTGTCGAGTCCATCCGAAAAAAGGACGGCGACCTCAAGGGCAGCATGGCCTCGCAGGGTACCACGCCCCGCAAGCTGACCGACCTGATCGGCTCGCTGTGCGATCTGACGTCGGGCAGCGGAGACAAGGGCACGCCCATCGTCTGGATTCAGGGTTATTTTGACAACTACGCCAAATAAGTGGAAGAAAGCCGCCAGATCGTGCGGCAGCATGTGTATATCGGGCGGAAATATGATGGGAAAGACGGGCGATCGTCGGCAGGCCAATTGCCCGTCTTTTTCCAAAGGGGCAATCCCCTGTGGCGTGGGATCAAGGGCGTGCGAGGAAGTGGTTTGGCAAAGGACATTTTAAGATTTGGCGCGCTGCCCGCATTGCCTTGAAACCCGCCGGGCGGGCTGAAAGCGGCAGGATGCGTGGCGCTGAAACCGTTGCTTTGGCCGGGAAAATCCATGGATGCAAAGCGGCTGTGCTGATCGGGTAAAAGCCGCAGGGCTTGTTTTATCGGAAGACTGGGCGATAGAAGTTCTCAGCCTCTCGTTCCGGGCTTTTGATCCCCTTTGCCCGTTGTTTGGCAGCCCGCCCGGGAAGCAAACAGGCGCCTGCCGCACAGTCATAGGTCGACCCCTCGCCTCCCCGCCCATCGTTGCGACGTTTGATCTCTCATTTGACTTTTCTCGTATCATTTGGTATCATACCAACAAGTGAAATGCAGTCGTATCTGCAAGAGCCAAAGAAAACAGTTGCACAACCAATTGCCGCGAATCTGCGTACGGATTTGCATGAGGGCAGTTGGCAAGTTGCCTGTTTTGTTTGGCTTTTTTGTTTCTTAGACCGGCAGTGAGGATTCGCCGTTTCACTCAACGAGAAACATGCGCACCGAAAAGCCTTTGAAGCGCGTTTTCCCATGGGGACTCGGTCGACGGCCGGCTGCCGCAGGGGTAATGCGTCTTGGCGTGTTGGCAAAAGAGTTTTGCCGTCTGGGACAGAGCCTTTGAGAAAACTGCGATCGTAAGCTGTTTGCAATTGTGCTTGTCTCAAAGACGATTGCAATATTCACAAAAGCGGCATGGGAAGCGGTGCGCAAAAACAAGGGCATTTGAGGTGGGAAAAAGAGAGCTTACGCCAATATTTATCGATCACAATAAAAAGCAGAGGTGAAAGAATGCTGCTGCATTTTGAATCAGTTAGTATGAAAAATCGAAAGGAGATGGAAGCGCTACAGGTTTACCCGGCGCAGTGCGGATTTATAGAGAGCGTCAGCGAATGTCTGTGCGAAGCAGATCAGGCAAGTTCCTGGCACCCTGTGGGGATTTGCGATGGGCAGATGCTGATCGGCTTTGCCATGTATGGCTACTTTGAATCGCCGCCGCCAGGCCGCCTTTGGCTCGACCGGCTTTTGATTGATAAAACCCACCAGGGAAAAGGGTATGGCAGAGCGTCGATCCGCGCCCTGTTGGAAAAATTGCATCGGGAATACGACAGCCGCGAAGTGTATTTGAGCGTGTATGAAAACAACAAGAAGGCTGTGTCCCTTTATCAGCAAATCGGCTTTCGTTTCAACGGCCAATACGATACGAAAGGCGAAAAAATCATGGTTTATGTTTTTGAATAGAAAGGTCGAGCCCGGTCCTTGCGACAAAGGCGGACGACAGACGCCGGAGGTTGCCTGTCTCTCTCTGGGGGACGGGGAGCCGATTTGCATCGCGAAGCGATGTCAATTGGCTATCGTTTTTTCGCTCGTCCGTGGCTAAATCTGGGAGCGCATGGACAATGGGCGCTTTCAAGTCTTTCAATGGTCTTGAACCAGATCTTTCAGCATTTTAAAAAAGGTCGCTGCGATGCCGCAGCGACCTTTTTGCGACGCGCGTCGCAGGGGGTGCAATTGGAGACGACTTGTTTTCCCCTTTTCGTCTGAAAGGGCTACGGTGTTTGGGAATTTGAGGCGTCGGCCTGGTTTAAAGCGGATTGT
>CABRXB010000293.1 GCA_902474785.1 uncultured Eubacteriales bacterium
TTTGCAGCACCATGGCCACCTGGCGGCGCAGCGTGTCGAGCTTATAGTCGCGCACGTCTTTTCCGCCCACCAGGATGCGCCCGCCCAGCACGTCGTAAAGGCGGGGAATGAGCTGCACCAGCGTGGACTTGGCCGACCCCGTGCCGCCGATGACGCCGATGGTCTCGCCTGAGGCGATGGAGAAGGTCACGTCGCTCAGATTCAGCGTCGTTTTGTCCTTGCTGTAGCTGAAGTCGACATGGTCGAACACGATGGAGCCGTCTTTCACGAAAAGGTCATCGGCCGCGTCGTCGTCGGTGAGATCAAGGGGTTCGTTTAACACCTCGAAGATACGCGTGGCCGAGGCGCGCGACATGACCAGCATGACAAAGATCATCGAGAGCATCATGAGCGACATGAGGATCTGCGACACATAGCTGATGAAACTCATGAGGTCGCCCAGCTGCATGGCGCCGCCAATGATGAGCCTGCCGCCAAACCACGAGATGGCGATCATGCAGCCGTACATGCAAAACTGCATGACAGGCCCGTTCCAGACCAGCAGCTTTTCGGCGCGCACCATGGCGTCGCGCACGTCGTCGGCCGAGGCGTCGAATTTTTCAATCTCATAGTCCTCGCGCACAAAGGCTTTGACCACGCGGATGGCCGTGAGATTCTCCTGCACCCGGGCGTTGAGCGCATCATACTTGGTGAGCATGGCCTGAAAGCGCGGAAAGGTCTTGGCTGCAATGACGCCAAGCGTCGCCCCCAGCACGGGGATGACCACCAAAAAGATGAGCGCAAGCTGCGGATTGATATAGGCCGCCATAAAGGTGGCGCTCACCAGCATCACGGGCGAGCGCACCAGCATGCGGATGCACATCATAAAGGCCATCTGCATATTGGTGACGTCGGTTGTCAGTCTTGTGACAAGCGATGCCGTGGAAAAGCGGTCCACATTGGCAAAAGAGAAGTCCTGCACCCTGTGAAAGAGCTGTTGCCGAATGTTTTTGGCAAAGCCAACGCTGGCGTTGACGCTGGTTTTTGCAGCCAGAACGCCAAAAAGCAGCGACAGCAGCGCCATGACAACCATGATGCCGCCGTGCTTGAGCACGGCCCCCATGTCGCCCTGCTGGATGCCAAGGTTGATGACCTGGGCCATCTGAAGGGGGATAAACACCTCCATAAAGACCTCGGCCAGAATGAACAGCGGCGTCAGAATGGCCTGCCGCCGATAGCGGGGCTCGAGATAGCCCCAGAACTGTTTTATCATCGAAAGGGTTCCTCCTTGTTTTCTTTTCGGCATCGCCCGCCCTCTCTCGGGTCGGGCGGCGCATGCTTGAGCACCTCTTCGGCCAGCTTGTGCAGCGGCGCAGTCTCAAGCCCCAGGTCGCGGTTGATGGCGCCACCCAGGTTTTTCCCAATGCGCTCGAGAAGTTCCGCAAGCGTTGAGAGCTCGTCGGCTGTAAAGCCCTCAAAGGTGCGTTTGTCAAGCTCGGTGAAAACCTCGCGCCCACGGCGTGCGCGTGCAATGCCCTCGGGCGTGGCCGAAAGGCGCTTGACGCGCAGGTCGCTCTCGTCGGTCGTCTTGGTCAAAAGGCCCGCTTTTTGAAGCCGCTTGGTCGACACCGCGATGGACGCCGGCGACACGTCGAGCGCCTGGGCCATTTCAACTTGCGTGCAGCCGTCGTGCAGACACGCATATTCCAGCAGTGGAAGCTGCCCAAAATAGAGGTCGTGTTCCGGCATTCTCTTTTGCACATAGAGCTTGCGCAAGAGGTTCATGCGCTCCATGCGCATGACGATCTCCACATGCATGCGATCCCTCGGCGTCCACGCCGCCCATGCCAGCCTGTCGTCTTTCGATGGCTGCTCCGATTTTGTTGCCACCGTCTTCATCCTCCTTTCCCTGCCGCTTTTGCGGCATTTCATTAGTCGTCAATCTATTAACCGTTTATTATTTTAACATGCAACAAATATCTGTCAATGCCTTTTCTCAAAAGTTCAGATAAGGTACACATTTTTCGCGCCACTGCCTTCCCGCATTGGGCCCCTGCACAATAAATCAGAGCGCCCAAAGGCGCTCTGATCGTCTTTCTTTTGCATTTTATTTGAGCTTCCCACGAAACTCCTTGTGCGGCACGCCGGCAATATCGTCCATTTTTTCGAGCAGCCGATCGCTTCGACTGGGCCGACGCGACAGCACGCCCTTGACGGTGCAGCACCCCTGCCCTTCCTTAAAAAACAGGCCCAAATACGGCTCTTCAAAACCCTGCCCCTTTGTCTTGACAAAGACCGCGCCAT
>CABRXB010000294.1 GCA_902474785.1 uncultured Eubacteriales bacterium
TCTTTGTCCATTTAAGACAGATCGCCTATGGATTTTAGGGCTTCTCAACTGGGTTTATCCCCTCGCTGTAACCGGAAGGGGTGAAGGCCAGGCGCTGGTGTGGAGAAAAAGGCCGCGCCTGATGCCCGTGATAAGAGCGAGCAGGTTACGCCCGCCATGCCAAATGAAGATAAAACCCCATACATTTCTGCGACAACTTGAAAAGAATAAGAACAGGCTGCAGAGCGGAGCCATGCCCCTTGCGGGAATGAGCGGCGTTCGACCCCGCGTCACCACGGGCAAAGCGGCGGCTTTTCTCAACCATCTGACAGGGTTATGCAGCCGGTCGCCCAACCGAAATTCTCTCAATTGTTGCGATCAACCTTGCGCATCCTTTTTGTCCACATTCCGTCATATAGGGCTGGCAAAATCCATATATATGGTAGCAAGAAAATTGAACGGATCGCCTCGGCTTTGTGCCAGCAAAAAACGGCGGGGCGTCTAAAAAAGGAGCGCATGATATGGCCACCATCAACACAGAAACCGTCTTGTACAACGAGACCTTTTATGATTCCACATTCGACCACCCCTGTGAAAGCGAAGCCGTCTTACCCGAATACCTGCCCGACGTCGCCTCTGTGGTACGGGTGGACGCCCGTCCCGTGCTGCTGGACATCTCTTACAAAAATGGCCGCGTTGAAGTGGAAGGGCGCGTTGAGTGCATCGTCTTATACATGCCGGCCGACGGGACGCTGCAATCCTTTTTCACACGCGTGCCCTTTGACGCCACTGTGACGGGCGAGGACTTTACGCCAGACATGCGCTTTTTTGCCCATATTCGCATGTATTCCGTGGTGTGCCGTCCTGTTTCGGGGCGCAAACTGGCCATCCGTTGTGTGGTTACCATCACGGTGCAAGGCGAACAGACCAAAGAGATCTCCTTAGCTTCGATTCCCGACGTACAGGCGCAGGGGCTTGAATTTCTCACGCAGAATCAGAAAATTTCTCTTTGGGTGCAAACCACTTCAGATGCGTTCAGCTTGGAGGAGATGTTGGAGCTGCCGGCCGACAGCCCCCGTATGGAGCGTATTCTCAAATGCGATATCAACGCCTACCCCCTCGAGACCCGTGTCAGCACGGGAAAGGTTGTGGTGGGGGGCGAGCTCTCGGTGAGCTGCCTTTACATGAGCAATGTCGACACCGGCGCCACAGATCAATTCCGAAGCGTCGTTCCCTTCAACCGTGTAATCGAAATGCCAAACGTCAAGGAAGGCGACGTGGTGTGCGTGAGTTTTGTGGTCCTCGAAAATGCCTGTGGCATTTTGGAAGACACTTCCGGGGAGGAGCGCATCCTCTCCTGCAAGGTGGGGCTTCGCGCCGACGCCATCGCCTACCGCAACCAGGACGTCATGACGGTGCTTGACGCCTATGGGAAAAATCAAACGGTGACCATCAAGGAAAACGACGCCATGGTAGAGGTTGCCCATGGATTTTGTCGTCAGCAATTCATTTCGCCCCAGGGAGCAGATCGTCGAACTGTATTCTGCCGAGGCGTTTGCCGACGTCAGAGACATGGATTATGAAAACGGGATTCTTCATCTGCGCGGCGATCTTTTGGTGACTTTCCTTGTCAGTCTGATCGACGGGGAGACTGTGGGCATGGATCATCTGTTCCCCTTTGACGTGTCGTGCGAAGAGGTTTACAACAACTATGACGACGGCGTTTTCATCGGGGAGTGCAGACTGGAGGAATTTTCCTATGAAATGGCCTCCGACGGCCTGATTTTCGTCGACGCCAAGCTGGGCTGTTATACGTTGGCGCGCCTTCAGCGAAACATCACGGCAGCGCAGAGTGTGGAGGTTTCCCTGCGGCCAAACCCCAACGAGGGGAAATATCTCACCTTGTATTATCCCATGGAAGGGGAGGCGCTGTGGGAGATCGGCAAGAGATATGCAACGCCCATTGAAGAAATTCGTCAGGCAAACAACCTGGAGGGAGACGTGATCCCTCAGGGGGTCAAAATGCTGTTGATCCCAAGATGATTTCGAGAAGCGGTGTGAATGAGCAAGCGTTTCAATAAAAAACACCACCTAATCTGGTAGGCGTTATAAAAACTTTAAGGGGGTGAAGTGTGCGGCACTTCACCCCCTGTCGGCGGTTTTTGTCTATGCAAACAAAAGAAGGGAGGGGCTGCGCGGCTTTCGTGAAAAAAGACCGGACAAGCGGGGTTATCCTGCCACATAAAACCAAGACTTTAAACTCAGCGGCATTTGTCGTTAAACACCGGGCGCCAGG
>CABRXB010000295.1 GCA_902474785.1 uncultured Eubacteriales bacterium
CATCTTGACAGAGCCGGGCGCCGCCGCCTTTTGACTGTTTGTCAAAAGGCAAGCGGGCACAGCCCGCTGAATTTTCCGTGGCAAGCCGCCCCGGAAAATCAGGCGGCGCTTTGGCGCATGCTGCAAAAATACCCGCTTTTAGACGTGGCGGCCAAATCCCAATCCCAGCGTTTTGAACCACCCTCCGGGGGCCCGGGTTGCTTCGCAAGCAAGATCTCCCTTGTTTTGACTTGCCCCATCCTCCTTTTAATCGCCCCTGAAGTGATTTCTAAGGTGATGATATCCTGATACAATAACAGTGACCCTACCGTTTTCCGCCCCTAAGCAAGGCATATAGGCGTCTGTCCGAAAAAGGAGGACATGATGATGAAAAAACTGTTTTCCATGGTCTTCGCCCTGATGATGCTCGTCTCCTGCGATCAAAAAGACATTACGCCCCCAGAGGTCGACACCGCAAAATCCCAATCCCTGCAGCCGGCCGAAAATCAATACCTGCAGGAGATCGAGACTGACGAAAGTCTGCTCTTCGAAGAGGAAAAGAAAGAGAAAGACCTGTTTTCTTCCATCGTGCGCGGTGAGAAATCCACTGTCATTTACAGCGAGCTTTCGCCCGAGAAAAAGCAGGAGCTTTTGGAATATGCCGCCAGAGACAATGTTGCGGTCGACTTTGGCAGCGACGGCTCCACCTCCTTCACGTTTGAAGACGGCACCATCCTCATCCAGCAAAAGGACGACTCCACCATCATTTTAGAGGCAAGCGGAATCATCGCCCAAATCGGCACCGGTGTCTGGCCCGACAACGTCTATACCAGGATGTTGCCCACGCCCGATTTCGGCACGCTGGGCTGCACCATTGAACAGAAAACTGCTTTTTGGGCCACCATCATCGACCTGACGGTCGAGGATCTGGTAGACTATTCCAGGGAGCTTCAGAAAATGGGCTTTACCAATGATGTCGTCAGCGGCGCAAACGACCCCTTCTTTTTCAGCGCCCGCAACCAAGAGGGATATCAGGTCGCCGTGACCTTCGATTCCGAAATGGCTTGTATTCATCTGAAGCATGGGTAAGCCATTTCAAAGCTCACATGGAAAGGGAACGGCGTCCTTTGCTGTCAGGCGGCAAAGCGCGCCATGGGTGCCGTATGAAACATCCGGCGCCCACTGTAGGAGTTTCAGGCCAGAATCTTTTCCGCTGTCCGACAGGATTTTCTGCTCTTCTTTGCCGCGGCTTGCGCTTTTTAAGACAAGATGAAAAACCCGCATCAAGGCGCAGTCCCAATCCAACTCGTGCGTTTGTCATGCTGCCGCGGCTTTGAGAGGAACGCTACGCTCCAGTCACAAAGGTGAAGATATGAAAAAAGGCCCCCTGGGACATCCAAGGGGGCCTTTTTAAATCCGTCTTTTTTAGTACATCTCCCGGTTGCGGGCCAAATTGATCGTACCATCCTGCAGCTTGGCGATGCGGTCAAGGCACTTGCCGGTGCCGCGGGCGACGCAGGAGATGGCGTCGTCCGCCACATAGGTCGGGATGCCGGTCTTGGCCTCGATGCGCTGCGGGAACCCCTTGATGAGCGAACCGCCACCCGTCATGATGATGCCGTTTTGCGCAATGTCGCCCAGCAGCTCGGGCGGCGTGCGCTCCAAAACGCTGTGCACGCCCTCAATGATGGTGGTGGCACACTCGTCAAACGCCTCCATCACCTCGTCGGTCGTGATGGTGAACACACGCGGCAGCCCCGTCATGAGGCAGCGTCCCTTGACATCCACCGAGGCCTTTTCCTCCATGGGAAACAGGCAGCCGATCTCCATCTTGATTTTTTCCGCCGTGCGCTCGCCAATCAAAATGTTGAATTTCTTGCGACAGTATTTGGTCAGCGCCTCGTCGAATTTGTCGCCCGCCGTCTTGATGGATTCGCTGACCACGACGCCGCCCAGAGAGATGACGGCGATGTCGGTCGTGCCGCCGCCGATGTCGACCACCATGTTGCCGTCGGGCATCTCAATGTTGATGCCGGCGCCAAGGGCGGCCGCGATGGGCTCCTCCACCTCGGTGATGCCGGAGGGAACGCACACCATGATGCGCGGCTTGAAAAGCATGAAGCCGCACACTTTCTTGAGAAAATACTTGATCATGCGCTGCGTCATCTCATAGTCGGAGATCACGCCGTCGCGCAATGGACGAATGGCGACAATGGTGCCGGGGGTACGGCCCAGCATGCGCTGCGCCTCCGTGCCGACCGCCAAGATTTTATTGGTGTTGCGCTCGATGGCGA
>CABRXB010000296.1 GCA_902474785.1 uncultured Eubacteriales bacterium
CGTTGGTTACCTGACCGACGGTACCAAGAAGACCCTGACCCTCGATATCGACGAGTTCGATGGCAAAGCAGTTGGAAAGTGGGGTCTGACCGGTATCTATGATGAGAATACGGGTTTTGTTGATACAGCAAGCAAATGGAAAAATCAGGTCTTCACCTACACCACCAACGACGACGGTTATGTGACCTCTTTGAAGCTGCTGGTCGACGATGACAATAAGTCGTATGTCTCTTCAGACCTCGTTTCCAATGTTGGCAGAGAAGGTAACGAAGACTATTCCAAGTATGATGACGACAGAACGCAGTTGACCCTGCACGGCGGCGGCAAGATGTTTATCACCTCTGGCACGGTCATTTACAATGTCTACGAGAGCACCAAGGTTGTCGTTTTGAAGGATACCGAGCTGCCCGAGTTCGACGCTGACGACGGCTACGTCGTCACGCAGTACGGCACGGACGGCGGCGAGGCTGTGGTTCTTGTCATTGAGTCCGGCGAAAAGATCACCGGAACCTCCGCCAAGTATGGCCTTGTGATTGACGCCGACAAGTATGCTGCCGACAAGAACGACGAGTACTACTATGTGCTCAAGGTTGCCACCGGCGGTGAGGTTGTTGAGCTGACCACTGCGAATGTGGACGGCGCCTCTGAACTGAACAGCGACTTGACTGAGGCCAAGTTTGCCAGCAATGGCGACATGATCGGCTACTACAAGATCGTCACCAATTCCGCCGGCAAGGTCACCAAGCTGGAGGACATTACGGGCGACCATGCCCAGGCGCAGGGCGTTTTGACCTCGATTCCCAACAACAAGGGCTTTGAGGCTGCCGGCGCCGACGCGATCGAGTATGGTAAGGACGAAGACGGAAATGTCACCATCAAGTCTGTGACCGGCGAAACGTCTGTGTACCTGTATGCTGACAAGGTTGGCTTCTACACCATCGACGCTGAGCCCGCCAAGGAGGTCACCTCGATTGATGACGGCGAGGATGTTTCCGAAGCCACCAGCGCTTCCCTCATCAAGTCCTCCATTGGCGACCTGACGGCGATCGACAACGAAGACCTGATCTATGTTGTCGACTTCATCACGGACAAAGATGGCGATGTCATTGAGGTCTTCATCTACACCACTCCCGTGGCTGGCCACAATGAGCCTGCGCCCGTCGAAGAAGCGGACTAAGTCTTGCAATTATTGTACAGATGGAATTCTGTGTGTTGCGATGAGCAGCAGGTCGGTTTTCCGGCCGCATAAAACAGGAGGGGCATTTGCCCCTCCTGTTTTTTTGCTCATTGCCACTGTTTAACCATTCATTGTCCAATGCGATTTTTACCTGCCCTTCTCCCTTTCCCGCCCCTTGTTCTTTTTGATCGGGTGTGGTACAATGGCGTTGCCTGAAATGAATTCAACAAATGCCTGCGGGCAAACTAAAAAGATCTCTGGATGCAGCGGCGGCACAGGCTGCGAGGCCGCGCTAAAAGCACCGTTTTTTGCAAATCCAAATCGTTTAAGGGGCATGAGGCGTGTTTTCGGCGGCCTTGCGGCAAAAGGTTCGGGCCAGACCGGGTTTGAAAAAAACAACTTCCCCTTTGTCCCAGGCGCATGCCTTTTACACAGGGGCAACCTTTTAAAACGCATCGAACAAATGCCGTCATCGATAGAACCAACAAGCCATTTTTGCGGTCTTGACCGCTTCGGGAGGAGAAGAACCATGGAACATGTGTTTCCCACCTACGACGATACGCTGCGCAGAACCATCACCCGCCTTTGCCGCGAGAGCGAAGACGGCGGCACCACCATGGAGGAGATTGTCAAGGCCTATCTTGGGCCGTCTGCGGTCGGCGCGATGCACGCCAGCATGGACAGCCTGCGCGCGCAGATGGGCTCTCTGATTGCCGAGCGATTTGTCAGCGTGGTGGACGATCGCATCTATGTGGGCGAAATCAAAAAATAAGAGGGGCTTTGGCCCCTTTTGTTTATATGCGCTGTTTTTGAGCAGCGCCCCTGTCTAAAAAGGGACGCTGCCGCAACGAATTGGAGAGGAGAGGCCCCAATGCGGCGACTGTGTGTGATGATTGTCTGCTGCCTGCTGCTCGCTTTGCTGCCGGGCTGCGCAGGGGTGAAGGAATACACCCGCACCTTTTTTGCCATGGATACGGTGATCACCATCCGTCTGACGGCACAGGACGATCAGCAGGCGATCGACGCGCTGGATGCCGTGCAGGAGCTTGTATCGCAGCTCGAGGGCATGTGGTCGCGCACGCTGCCGGACT
>CABRXB010000297.1 GCA_902474785.1 uncultured Eubacteriales bacterium
TTTTGAAGGAAAATTCCGCCGCTTTATATTTTTTATCAAGGGGGTTGTCTTGAGCCGGTTTTCCAATCCATCTTTTGTTCCAAATTGGAGGCAAAGACTTCAGTTTTGTGCATCGAAAATCAATAAGATGGCGTCAAATCCATTTTACCAAAGACGCCATCGCCGATTCGCCTGACTTGTCCGCTGTCATCAAGCCCCTTTCCTCCACATGGTGTAAAAACAGAATGTGGCCGTCGGGAAAGCCGGCTGGAAAATACGCAGGAAAAGTCGCCGCTCAAAGGTCGGCTGCTGGGAGCTACCCTCTGTAGCGCAGCGTGGAGAGCACGGAAAACTCAGTTTGAGAGATGCGGTAGCCCTTCTCCTTTGGGGGGAAGGCGGCGTCGAAGGCGGCAAACCCGACGGGATCCGCAGAGAAGCATGCGACCTCGGAAAAACGCCCTGTCACCCCGGCAAGGCCGTCTTTTTGAAGAGGCAGCCCCAACAGGGCCACGGCGAAGCTCCCGTCCGACGCGGTGACGCCAAAGCGCTCGGCAGGGCGAAATCCAAAGCGGCAGTAGTAGCGCGGGTCGCCATAGATAAAAACGGCGCGGTGCCCCGTTTCACGCGCGAGGGCAAGCGTGTGGGAGACCAGCGCGCTGCCCACCCCGTTCCTCTGACAGTCCGGCAAGACGCTCAAGGGCCCAAAGGTGACGACAGGGTGGCAAACACCCTGCGCGTCTGTGACGGTTGACCGGCTGTAGGCGATGTGACCGACGAGTCGCCCTTTCTGCAGCGCCACAAATGAGAGCTCGGGCAAAAAAGCGGGGTCGCCGCGCAAAACGTGCAGGATATAGTGCTCGTCGCACCCCGGCATATGCTGGTTCCAAAAAGCCTCTCTGGTGAGCTCTTCAACGGCGCGATGGTCGGCGGGCTGTTCAAGGCGAAGGGTGAGGGATAAGGACATGGCTGCCTCCTTGTCTGACGAGAGAGGGCGTCCGATCCGCAAAGAGACTTCTCAAAGGGGCGGACGGCAGCTCCCTTGGATGAGTGATCTGTTCCGCTAAAGGATATCATGGCCGAAGGCTTTTGGCAAGTTTTTGAAAGACCGTCTTTGCGGCAAACAGAAGTTGGGGAAGACGAGCGTCTTTCGCAACAGACGCCGATTGGCGCGGCCGGTCGATCGACGGGCACAGCAAAGGCGGGTGAGAAAACTTCTCACCCGCCTTTTCATGTTCAAAAGGGCACCCTGTTTCACGCGTTTGAGGCACATGCCTTGACTGAAATGACGCCGAAAGGGGCAAAACTTCGACGGCGTTTTTGCCTGCGCCTATCGGATATAGAGATCCGCTGCGCGGGTCATGGCCGCCCAGTCGGCGTCGGAATAGGCGTCATACACGGCCAGCACATGGGCTTTGGTCTGCTTTGCGGCTGTGACGGCGTGCAGCACGTCTTCACAGATCAATGTCTGGCGGATGTCAAAGCCCATGGCCTCACAGGTCTTTTCATAGATTGCGCCGCTGCGCTTATCCATCCCAAGCTCGTCGGTTGTCACAACCGCCTCCAGGCAGGAGAGCAGGCCCACCCGTTTCAAAGCGGCCTGCGCCAGCTCTTTGCTTGAGGTGGTCAGCACACACATGCGGCAGCCCGCCGCATGCGCTGTGGGAATGGCGCGCGCCGCAAATTCCTTGGCCAAAATGACATTGCGGTACTTCTCCTCGATGAGAGCGAAAACTCCCTCAATGATTTCGGCTTCTGTTTTGGCAAGCCCCAGCTCACAGCGAAAATACCGCGCCGATTCTTCCATGGTCATGGCGTCGATCACATCGCTGAGGTTTTCCGGGGGCGTGATGCCCACATGGATCAGGTAGTCCCGCCCCAGGTGCGCCCAATAGGGCATGGAGTCGAGAATGGTGCCGTCCATGTCCCAGATGATACAGGGATAGCGGCACAGGGCTGCGATGTCGGCCTGTTTCATGGGGTTACAGCAGGTCGGCGTTTCCGGGCTGGTACTTGTCGGTCTTCTCGTTGATGGTCAAAATGCCCTCGGGACTGTAGTTGATCTTCACATAGGTCATCAGCCCCGGGGCGCCGGCCTCAACCGCCACAAGCTGGCACTGCTTGACAATCTCCATCAGCTCGTCATACTCCCCTTCAATGGTGGTCTCAAAGGGGGAAACAAAGGTTTTGAGCCCCTTGCTTTTGATGTAGTCGATCACCTTGTCGACAACGGGGATCAGTTGATCATCGGGCACGGAGGGCAACACCTGAATGGCTAC
>CABRXB010000298.1 GCA_902474785.1 uncultured Eubacteriales bacterium
AAAGAAAAATTTGTTGCCGCTGCTTCTCATCGTTTTGGCGGCGGCGTTGGCGGCGGGATGCGCCATGCTCTGGCACGAGCGCACCCAGCTTCAAAATGAGCTTGCATCGCAGCGTCAGCAGCTGCTTGAGGCCAGACTTGAGACCGAACAGCAGTCGCAAAAGCTCGCGCGGCTTCAAGAGGACTATGACGCCCTGCTCAAGCAAGAGCAGCAGTCGCCCTTGCAGCCAAATGGCGACATTCCCTACCAGTCCATGTTCCCCGAGCTCATGCTCGAGCCGCTCAAGGGGTACACGCAGGAAGATAAAGTCTATTTGACCTTTGACGACGGGCCCTCGGAGCGCACGGCTGAGATTTTGGATTTTCTGGCGAAAAAAGAGATCAAGGCCACCTTTTTTGTGGTGGGGAGCAATCTAAAAACCGAGGAGATTTTGCGCCGCATTGCAGATGAGGGCCACACCATCGGCATTCACACCGAGAGCCATCAGTATCGTACGATCTACGCCTCTGTGGAAGCCTATTTGAAGGATTTTGAAACGGCGTACAACCGGGTGTATGAGATCACGGGGGTCAAAGCCGAGATTTTCCGCTTTCCGGGCGGCAGCGTCAACAGCTACAATGGCGCCGTCTATCAGGAGATCATTGCAGAGATGACGCGCCGCGGGTTTTCGTATTACGATTGGAACGTCTCCTCTGCCGACGCCACAGGCAACGTCACGGCCGCCGCCATTGAAAAGAATTGTCTTTCAGGCGTGCGTGCCCACAAGAGATCCATTGTTTTGATGCACGACAGCACCCCCAAGAAAACCACAGTGCAGGCCCTGCCCGCCATTGTCGACACGCTGCTTGAGGAGGGGTATGCCTTTGCGCCGCTCTCCCGAGACGTGCTGCCGGTAGCTTTTGGCTATGCGAATTGACGCGGAAATTTCAAATGGGTCTTGTCGGGGGTCTTTTGCGCCCCGATCAGGGTGTCAAATTTGAGATAGGGCCAGGGATTGCGCTAGACCAAAGCAGAGACGAGGAGTAAATGCAGGTGAGAAGTTCCTCCACAGGCGAACGTTGACAGTTTGGCCTGTGGTCAATCACATTGATTTGCAGTTGTCTTTTTTACCACTCCTCTGTCTTGGCCCTCCGTCTGGCTTTGACAACCTGAAGCTGATACAAAAGGGCGGGGATCAAGGCAAGCAGGGAAAAAGGGGAACGATAGATTATTCCAAACAGGCCGCATAAAAGAAACAGGAAAAGCCACGGATTGCGCAGGCTGCCATAGTAATTTGCCCTGTCCTCAAAAGAGGTGTGAAGTTCAAAAGGCGTATTGTCGTTTTCTTTTTCCACAATGAGCAGCTCTCTGTTGAACGTCGTTGCGTTCGTGGCAACGCGCCCGCCTTGATCTGCCCACGGGCGAAAGCGGGCTTTGCCGACAGAGTAGTTGAGGTTGATGTTTTTATCAAATACTTTGTAGCCCATCTCCTCCAAAAAAGCGCGATAATCCGCAGCGTTTGTCTTTGACTTGTGTCCGACAAACTCAATGCGGTATTGATATTGTCCGGGGTGACACGCTTCGAATTCGTAAAGCAGCTTTTTTGTTCGGATCAGTCGCTGGCCCTTTGCAGCCATCTTGTTCAGCCATTTTTCCTGCGCTGACAACATGCCGCCATAAAAGCGATACCTTTTCTTACTCATTGATCGGTTCCTCCACGATTTCAGTTGCGATTTGCACAAGTTCCCGCAGCCGCTTCAACTCTTGTTGGGCGATTTCTTTTCCAAGGGGTGTGATTGCATATTCTTTTTTTCGGCTCTCGGTGCTGCCGTATGGGGCAATCCACCCTTTGTCCTGCAAAGAAGTCAATGTCCCATACAGGGTTCCTGCCCCCAGGGATAGCCGGCCCCCTGTTTTGGCTTCGATGAACTGCATGATGGCATAGCCGTGTTTTGGCGCATACAGAGAAAGCAAAACAAAGAATGTCACTTCTGTGAGCGCGCCGCCCTTCGCATGATCTCTCATAGGCTTTCGCCCTCCCAACTATTACGGTTACTGTAATAAATATATCAGAAACCGTAATAGTTGTCAACAGAGGACGCAAATCACAGAAAACGAAATAATTGCGATTTTCTGAAAAGTGATCAAAGCAGCGCGGCTGAGCCAAATTGAGCGGCGGATCAAATGAGGTATGGGTGTCGCGTTTGAAGTGTCGAAAACAAGCAGATTTTTCTATCTTGAATAAACGTATCAAGAGAGTGCACGTGC
>CABRXB010000299.1 GCA_902474785.1 uncultured Eubacteriales bacterium
TTCAAAAAAAGCTGCCGAGCGGCGAAAAGCAAACGTTGCTTTTCGCCGCTCGACATGTTTCCACATCTTTTTTGAAGAACAGCCTTTTTCGCATGCAAGGCTCGTTTCAAGCAGAGCGGGTCTATTTCTCAGGCTCCTTTGAAAAGAAGTCCACCGGCGTTTCGTCCGCCGAGAGGAACCGCTCCTCACAGGCGCGCTGCGCACGGACAAGTTCATCAATGGCGCGCTCGCTGGCGCGCAGCATTTCAAGATACATGCCCTTGTAGTCCGGCACCACATCACCCCCGATCTGTTTGATCTTCCAATGCCGCGCCGCAATGAATGCGGCGTCAGGAAAGCCGGATTGCGACAAACACGAGCTTGTTACAGGCTCTCCCAAAACAGGGGCGCTTATGCCCCAAAGAAGACAGACAATTGTTGACAAACATGGCGCGTTGGCACATGCCACGCTCTTCATATAGTATGTTTCTCTTTGCTCCGCGACCGAAAACGCTCCGCGTCAACCTGTGCCCGCTGACCCAAAATCAGGACAGGGCAAAAAGCAAGGCGCCCGCACCAGAACATGGGAGCGGGCGCCTTTTGAAACGGCGCAACCTATCTGCTGTGTCCGTGGCGAATTTCCTCTTCACACAGCATTTCGCGCAGTTGAGAGGCGTGCGCCGCCTCGTCCTCGGCAAATCTGGCAAAGACCTTTGCCGCGACCTGATCGTCCTCGATCTCTTTGGAGTAGGTCTCAAAGTCGCGCACCAGCTCCATCGAATTCTCCCAGGCCCGAAGCAACCTGTCTCTTGTGGTAATTTTGATTTCCATGGTCTCATATCTCCTTTCGGTGTTTGAAAACTTTTCGAAAGCGCCCGGCGCTTTGGCCTGTCATATCGCCCTTGTCACAGGGTCATAGGCACGCCCTCGAGCTGCTCTAGCGCCTGTTTTGCATCGTTGACCGGCGCCAGGCACGTTCCCCTTGTGCAGACATAGAAGGTCGGTTTTCCATTGATCAGGCTGTGCTGTTCATCGGGGGGCTTGAGCAGCGCAGCGGTACGCAGCGGTACGCGCGTCGCAAAATCGCCTAAGTCCTCTTTTTTTGCTGCAACGCAGACAATGCGTCCCGGCGGGGAAAGGTGCAAAGACAGCGCCAGCAGGAAAAAGCAGCTTCCGGCCGGATAGCTCTTTGCCTGCGACGTGAGAAAACGAAGTTGCTCATGCGTGGCCTGTTCAAAGGTTTCGCTTTCCGTGAGCTGGCCCAGACGCACAAGATTGTAGGCCATCAGCGAATTCCCGCTGGGCGTCGCCCCGTCGTAGGTCTCTTTGGGTCGCAGGATGAGCGTTTGATTCTCCTGACCTGAGAGGAAAAAGCCGCCGTCTCGACTGTCGTGAAAATCGCTGCGCGCCTTGGTGCAAAGACGCACCGCGCGGCCGAGATACCGCTCGTCCAGCGTGGCCTCATAGAGCTCTATGAGGGCGTAGACAACGCTGGCATAGTCGTCGAGAAAGCCGCGATGGGCACGCGCACCCTCCCGGTAGCTGACATAAAGCGTATCGTTTTCGCACAGCTCTGTGTGGAGGAACTCCATCGCCCGCACAGCCGCTTTCAAATACTCCTCCTTGCCCGACACTCGGTAGAGCCGGCAAAGGGCCGCGATCATCAGCGCATTCCAGGAGGTCAAAATCTTATCGTCCAGGTGAAGCTGCGCGCGCGACCTGCGGTATTTGTAGACGAGCGGGATGAGCTCTTCCAGCTCCTGGGAGGCACGGGCGCTTGAGAGCAGGTTGGGAATGCTCTTGCCCTCGAAGTTGCCATTGGGCGTGATGCCATACTGCACGCAAAAGGCAAGCCCCTGCTCCTGCCCGAGCAGCCGCGTCAACTCGCCCGGCTCAAAGACATAGTATTTCCCCTCCACGCCCTCGCTGTCGGCATCCTGTGCGCTGTAAAAGCCGCCCTGCTCCGAGGTCATCTCCCGCATGACATAGAGCGCCGTTTTCTCCGCGATCTCCCTGTAAAGGGCGTTTTTCGTCAGCTCAAAGGCCTTGGCATAGGCCATGATGAGCAGCGCGTTGTCGTTTAGCATTTTTTCAAAGTGGGGCACCAGAAACCGGTCGTCGGTGGAATAGCGTGAAAAACCGTAGCCGATGTGGTCAAACAGCCCTCCCCGGTACATCTGGATCAGGGTTTTCTCCACAAGGGGCAGCAGGTCTTTTTCTCCCCTTCCCTCCACACACTCCATCAAAAAGAGCAAAATGTGCGGCG
>CABRXB010000300.1 GCA_902474785.1 uncultured Eubacteriales bacterium
TCATAAAAGGAATCATATTGGTCGAGCGTGGTGAGAACATAGTAGACCCTGGCGCCCACAATGGCCACCGGCGTTGTGATGAGCACCAAATTGAGCAGGTGATCCTGATCGACCCCGTTTTCCTTTGCCAGGCGCAGCGACAGCATGACGCCGAGCAAAAACGCCGTGGCAATGAGAACGCCATACCAGTAGACCTCGCGTCCAAAGACGGTGAAGGCCACACGGCTGACTGAAAATTCCCCGATGCCTAGCCCGGGAAAAGAGATGGTTCCGGTTCCGTGCATGGAGATGCCTCCTCGTATTCCGGCAACGGCCCCATGGCCTCGCCTTTGTTTTTTTGCCAGTATAGCACGAAAGACATGCCAATGCAACAAACCCCGCTTTGTGAAGCTGCGGCCCCATGCCATTTGACTGTTTGTAAAACGGCTTTGGCTCCCTGTGTCGGCCAAATTACACGAGACAGATCCCCCTTTGGCGCTGTTTTTTCAAAGTTGCGCTGTTTGTCCCAAAGCCTCTTTTAAAAACGCCCTCCCATTTTGAACGCTTTTTTGAATACCAATTTCAACTCGTTTGGCAGGAAGACGCTTTTGTTAAATTTTTATTGTTTTTGATGCGAAAACTGAAATGACGAAATTTGCTTGCGCCCTCTTTGCACAGACGGTATAATAAAATTTAACTACTATTGTTGAAAGGTGGAGAAACCCATGAAAAAAGCAATCAAGTGCGGCAAGCTCTTCGACTCGGAAAAGGGAGCTGTGCTCGACAACATGCTGGTTGTCATTGATGGCAAAGACATCGCGCAGGTCATCCCCTGCCCCGAGACCCTTCCCGGAGACTGCGAGGTCATTGATCTGTCCGACAGCTTTGTCATGCCCGGCCTGATCGACGCGCACGTCCATCTCGGCAGCACCGGCACCAACGCCGATCTGACCAACAGCACCCACGCCCTCATCGGCGATCTGGCGCTTCGCGCCGTCATCAACGCCCGCCTTGATCTGGAAGCGGGATTCACCACCGTGCGCGACTGTGGCAGCAGCGGTTTCATCAACATCTCGGCGCGCAAGGCCATTGCTGCGGGGCTCTTCCCCGGCGCGCGCATCTACGCCTCGGGCGGCGGCATCTCCTCGACCGGCGGCCACGGCGACCTGCAGCTCAACCCCTACATGTCCTCGACCATGGCCACCGCGCCAGTCGACAGTCCCTACGAGGCCCGCCGCGCCGCGCGCTACAACATCAAACACGGCGCCGACTTCCTCAAGTGTATGGCAACAGGCGGCGTCATGTCCGCAGGCACCACCGTCGGCGCGCAGCAGCTTACGGTCGACGAGCTCGAGGCCATTGTCGAGATCGCCAACATGTATGGCGTGCACACCGCCGCCCATGCCCACGGCACCGAGGGCATCAAAAATGCGGCGCGCGCCGGCATCACCTCCATCGAACACGGCATGATGCTCGACGACGAGGCCATTGAAATCTTCCTTGAAAAGGGCACCTATCAGACGCCCACCATCATTGCCGCCGAGCGCATCATCGTCTGCGGGCCCGAGATGGGGCTGGCCGGCTGGATGATCGACAAGGCCAAGCAGGTCTATGAGCGCCACGAGTGGGGCATCCGTGAAGGACTGCGTCTCGGCGTCAAGCACTCGTTTGGCACCGACTCCGGCACCCCCTCCAACCCCCATGGCAAGCAGGCCTATGAATTTGAGCTCATGACAAAGTTCGGATTCACCCCTGTGCAGGCATTGCAGTCGGCCACCAAGATCAACGCCGAGCTGCTGCGCGCCGACAAGCTGGGCGCCGTTGCCCCCGGCAAATTTGCCGACATCGTGGCCTTCAAGGGCAACCCGCTTGAGGACATCCGCATCATGAAGGACTGCGCTTTTGTCATGAAGGAAGGCGTCATCTACAAGTCCTGAAAGGGAAAAGCACAAGACTGACATTCGACTCTCTGTTTAACCAAAAGCCCTTTGCGCATTAAAGATCTCAAAGCCGTACAAGCGCCAGAAATCTATGGCAATCTGTAAAAAGGCCTTTTTGTGCGCTCAAGGCAGGAGCTTTTTCTTCCTCGGAAAAGCCGCGCTTTCCTGTCAAAGTCAAACGCCTGTTTGGTTGCAGTACGTGTCGCCTGCTCCTGTCTTCAGATCATCGGCCGTGTGATTCATCGGCAGACATGCCTTTTCGCGGTTTCTGGACGACCGTTGCAACCTAAGCGCTCGGCACGCTCCTATGGTTGTGTCATTTG
>CABRXB010000301.1 GCA_902474785.1 uncultured Eubacteriales bacterium
GCAGCCGCCGCCAAGAAAGCCGGCAGAATTGGCGCCGAGGGCGTTGTGTCGGCCGTGGTCTGCAAGGATTGCGGCACCGGCGTTTTGATCGAGGTCAACTCCGAGACCGATTTTGTCTCCAAGAACGAGGATTTCCAAAACTTCGTCAAGGGCTGCGGCTGGGCCGCCATCAAAAGCGGCGCCAACACTGTGGAGGAGCTGCTTGCCGCCAAGTATGACGATGCGCTCACCGTGGAGGAAATGCTGCGCGAGAAAATTCTCACCATCGGTGAAAACCTCAAAATCCGCCGCTTTGAAAAATACACTGGCGTGATCGAGACCTATATCCACGGCGGCGGACGCATCGGCGTCATGTGCGCGTTTGACACGGACTGCGCCGACAAGCCCGGCTTTGCCGAATTCGCCAAAGATGTCTGCATGCAGATCGCCGCTGCCAACCCCTCCTATCTGAACAAGGATCAGGTGCCTGCCGATGTCATAGAGAAGGAAAAAGAGATCCTCATGGCGCAGGCCATCAACGAGGGTAAGCCCGCCAACATTGCGGAGAAGATGGTCATGGGCAGAATCAGCAAATTTTACAAGGAAAACTGCCTGCTCGACCAGGCCTTTGTCAAGGATGCCGACCTGTCTGTCAGCAAGCACATGGCTGCTGTGGCCAAGGAACTTGGCGGCAAGATTGATATCGTAAAATTCGTCCGCTATGAGAAGGGCGAGGGCATCGAAAAGAGAGCCGACGACTTTGCAGAGGAAGTCGCAAAGATGACGGGCGGCAACTAAGCAAGCACGTTGAGCTTGCTTGACAAAACGAAAAAAAAGCCCGGGCCGCTTTGCTGCAACCCCGGGCTTTTTTACGCGCAGGGTGATTGGAGTTTGGATTCAGACGACTTTCTTCACCCTGTGAAATCCTGTCAATTTCAGTTTCATCCTGGAGGTTTAAGCGAAAGTTTCAGCAATGGTCATTGCTGAAAACTGTGACATGTGCTATAATACACCAGACATTCATAAATATGATCTGTTGAACTGCCGATACGGGGGAGGTGAACAGGTGGATTCCTTTGGGCAACTCTTAGAATACCAGGTTTTTCTGGACAATCTGCCTGGCGGGGTACAGCAGTGCCTCAACGACGGGTTTTTTACCATGCTGGAAGTGAACCAGGGCTTTCTCGATCTGTTTGGGTACAGCAGGGAGGAGTTGCAGACCAATTTCCAGAACCGCTACCTCAACATGATTCACCCCGAAGACCGTCAGAAAATTTTAGAGGAGACGGCAAATCAACTCCAAAGGGGCAAAAAGGTTTCCTACACCTATCGGGCTTTGTGCAAAGATGGGACGTATAAATGGGTGCAGGACAACGGACAGCTCGTATATGGTACAGGCGGGCCAGAACGCTTTTTGTGCGTGATGCTCGACATCACGGAGGTCAAAAAGGCGAGAGAGGAACTTCGGCTGCTGCTGGAACGTCATCAGATTATCTTGGATCAGGCGACGGATATCATCTTTCAATGGGATGCGTTGACAGACACCGTCACCTGCTCGCCCAGCTGGAGCTCAAAGTTTGGATATGAGTCCATAAGGTCCAACATTGTACGGGAGAAATCGTGGAAACGCTTGGTCCACCCAGACGATATCGACCGGCTGCTGGAGTCGGCTGGCCCGCTGCGTCAGGGAAAAGACATCACCCATTGTTCTGTGGAACTGCGCATTAAAAATACACAGGGCAGTTATATCTGGTGTCGCATCCGCCTGGCGTCACAGTATGACCAAGACGGCGGCATCATCCAGGCCGTGGGCGTGATCACGGACATAGACGCTGAAAAGCGGCTGATAGACGACCTTCGGCACCGGGCTGAACACGATGCTCTCACAGGACTTTACAACAGGGATGAAGTGGAAAAGCAGGTTGAGCGATATTTGAGCCAGAACCCTGCCGAGTGCTGTGCGTTGCTGATGATCGACACCGATGACTTCAAGCTGATCAACGACACGCAAGGGCATCTTTTCGGCGACAGTGTGCTCTCGGAACTCGCCGTTGAGATGAGAAAGCTCACGCGGGCAAGCGACATTGTGGGACGGATTGGCGGAGATGAATTTGCCATCTTTTTGAAAAATGTCGCCTCAGAAGAGGCGGTGTTGAACAAAGCGACTCAGTTTTTGGAGGTTTTTCGCAAGCTGTTCCGCAAAGATGAGCAGCTCATGCGGGTGACCTGCAGCGTCGGCGTGGCCAT
>CABRXB010000302.1 GCA_902474785.1 uncultured Eubacteriales bacterium
TCTCTTTGATGAGCGCATCCGCACTTTAGGGTTCCCCTTTGAGCAGGGCGAGCACGTCTTGCTCCTCTTTTGAGAGAGACAGCTCCTGCTGCACCCGCTCCGGGGAGGGCGTCTGCTCCGAGGGCGCGGCCGGCGCTTTTTCCTGTGAAATGCGTCCGCCGGTCACCCGCTCGAGCAAACTGCGCTTTTGAACGCTCTGCTGGGTCTGCGCAGGCGGCGCCTCGCGCACCACCGAGAGCAGGTGTCCATAGCTGCCAAGGTATTCCTCGAGAACGTCCAGCGTCTCGGTCACCGGCTTTGCACAGTTGTCCTTGAGCAGTTGGTTGGTGCCCTCGGAGGCATAGGAGTTGATGTTGCCGGGCACGGTGAAGAGATCTCTGTCCTGCTCGATGGCGAGCTGTGCCGTGATCAGCGCGCCGCTCTTCTTGGGCGCCTCCACAATGACAACGCCCTGCGACAGACCGCTGATGATGCGGTTTCTCGCCGGAAAATTGCCGCGCGCAATGGCGCTGCCCGGCGGATACTCCGAAGCCACCAGGCCGCCCGATTCAATGATCTGATCCATCAGGTACCCGTTGTGCGCGGGGTAGGCGCGATCCACGCCGTTTCCCAGCACCGCCACCGTTTTACCGGCGGCCTTGAGCGCACCGAGATTGGCGCAGGAGTCGATTCCATCGGCCATTCCCGAAACCACAGTGACGCCGCAGGCCGCCAGATCCCCCGCCAGCTTTTCCGCCACCGACGCTCCATAACGCGTGCAGCTCCTTGTCCCCACAATGGCGATGCAAAGGGTGCGCTGAACCACCGAGAGCTTGCCTCTGTAAAAGAGGGTGAAGGGTGGGTTTTTGATCCTTCCAAGCAGCGCGGGATAACCTTCCTCCCAGGGGTGAATCACGTCGATTCCAAGCGTATTGCACCGCTCCATGAGACGCTTGACGTCGTCAAGCTCATGCCGGGAGAGCTGCTCGGTCTCCTGTTTTGTCAGCCTTGCCACCGCTGCCAGCTCCTCTGAACGGGCGTGGTAAATCGCCTCGGGCGATCCGAAGTGTTTGAGCAGCGCAGAGGTCTTCACTGTGGCGCTGCCCATCCGACAGGTCAGCCACATGGCATACATGTCCATTGAAACATCCCCTTTTTCTTATCTTGCTACTCCCTTAAGACCTTCGATGCCTATCTGTTGAAGCGCCGCCCCCACAGCTCCCACAGCAAAACGGCTGCGGCGCATGGCGCTGAGAGCGACTCTGTTTCCCCTTTCATGGGAATCAACACCAGTTTATCACACAAGTCAAGCAGCCGCCCCGTCAGGCCGGCGCCCTCGTTTCCTATGGCGATCGCGCCGCAGCCCTCACCGGCCTGCGTCAGCAGTTGCGCATCGTCGCGCAGGGCGGCGCCCCAAAGGGAGAGGCCCGCCCCCCGAAGGGCGGCCGCGGCCTGTTCCACGCTTTTGAAGTGGAGCGTCGGCAGGCGCAGCGCAGAGCCCATGGAGCCGCGCAGCACCTTGGGGGCGAAGATGTCAACAGCGTCGCCGCAGAAAATCGCCCCGTCAATTCCAAACGCCTCGGCTGTGCGCAAAATGTTGCCGACATTGCCGGCATTTTGCAAGTTTTCAAGCAAAACATAACGGCCGTTTGGCGCAAGGACAAGCGCAGCCTGCTCTTTGCGCCGCGCCACTGCGACGACGCCCTGGGGCGTCACCGTATTGGCAATGCGCGCGAGCACCTCGTCGGACACCTCGGTGGCGCGCTCACGCGCCGCACCCGACCGCAAAAGCGCCTGTTCGTCGGTATAGAACACCTCGACAAGATCGTAGCCGGCCGCAATCCCTTCGGCCACCAGCTTTTGCCCTTCGAGCAAAAAACATCCACTCTCTTTTCGGCCTCTGGTCGTCTTCAGGGCGGCTGCCGCTTTGACGCGCTCATTTTTCAAGCTGACAACTTTTTCCCGTGACATGGCATCCTTCCTCTCAACACTTTGCGGCAATTGTGTTCTATTATAGTACGACTTTGCGGCAAAACACAATACCATAATATAATAATTCAAGGAACATTTTTTCCCCCTATCCCTTCAAGCCAGCCGATTTGGGCGCAAGAAGGCAGAAAAATTCTCCGACCTTTCCCCCTACATGAAAAAGGGCGGTCTGGCAAAGACCGCCCTTTCAACGCGCAAGGGGAGCTCTTGAAACAAGCTCTTCTTTCACTTGATCAAATGGA
>CABRXB010000303.1 GCA_902474785.1 uncultured Eubacteriales bacterium
GACATCGCCCACTTCAACGCCTCCCAGGTCGGCCCCTGAATCGGGTGTGACCAGCTCCACCAGAACGCCTCTGGGAATTCGATAGTAGTATACCATATAGTCGGTTACATTTCCTCCCGAAATGCCGATGCTCGGACGGCCCGTGACGTAACCATAGGTCGTCAACTGCTCGGCAATCGGCAGCGCCACGCTGATGGGGATGGCAAATCCAAGCCCCTCCACGTCGCTCGAGGAGACCTTGACCGAGTTGATGCCGATCAGCGCGCCGCCGGAGTTGCCGGGGTTGATGGCGGCGTCGGTCTGAATGTAGGTCATGGTGCGCCCTTCGACCTCCATCTCACGGCTGACGGCCGAGATGATGCCCTGCGTCACAGAGCCCTCAAAGGCAAGGCCCAGCGGATTGCCGATGGCGACGGCGATCTCGCCTTGCACAATGGAGGAGGAGTCGCCAAACTCGGCGGGCGTGAGATTGTCGGCGTCGATCTTGATGACGGCGAGATCGGTCTTCTCGTCAAGACCGATCAGAGTCGCCTCATACTCGCCGCCATCCATCACGCGCACGGTGATCGACTGCGCGCCGTTGACCACATGGGCGTTGGTCAAAATGGTGCCGTCTTCGGTCATGATGACGCCCGAGCCCGTCCCCGACGACCATCCGCTCACGGTGCTGATGGCCACCACCGAGGGCCTGGCCTTTGCGATGATCTGCGGCACGGTGAGCTCATTTCCATAGCCTGCGCTCGAGATGCCGGTCAGCGCCACACTGTTCGTCAGCGACTGCACCTTGGCCTCCATGGTGCTGCGCTGGGCCTCGAGTTCCTCGATGCGCGGCTGTACCACCAGCCTGTCGTAGCCCACAACAGAGGTGAGCGAAACCGCCACCGCCGCCGCAAGTCCCGTCATGCGGCGCGCCCATGTGCGCTTTTTGGCGCGGCGCGCCTCTTCCCTGCTCTGCTGCTCCTGAAGACGAAGCTGCTCTTGCTCTTTTTGTCTTGCCTGCTCCTCCTGCTTTTTCTTAAAGGAGGTCAGATCGATTTCCCGCTCATAAAAATCCAGATCTTCGTCGCTGTAAAACATCATTGTCTTTTCTCCTTTCAGCAGCCGGATTGATTCATTTTCGGTGCTTTGTTTGCTTTCACCCTCTATTATAGCAACCGATATGACCATTTCGTGAAACTGTGAAGAAAAAATCGGCATTTGTCTGGGGACCTGCTTGCTTTCGTTTTCAACCCCGCGCGTTTTCGCCCCATAAAACGCCTTTTCGTGCTGCCAAAACAAAGCCCCCGAAAACGGGGGCTTTGTGCACAGAGATCAGTATCCCTTGATGAGATTTACCGGGTCTCTGGGCTCCCCGGTCAGCGCGTAGTGCTTTAAGTTTTGATAGGCAAACTCGAACAGACGCACATATCTCTGATCTGTGTTAAAGGAGTTGTGCGGCGTGAGATAGACGTTTTCCATATCCCACAGGGGGTTATCGTCTTTGAGCGGTTCCTCCGCCAAAACGTCGGCGATAAAGGCCCCGAGCCGGCCGCTTTGCAGCGCGCCGACCACCGCCTTCGTGTCAACCAGCTTGCCGCGCGAAAGGCTTACCAACACGGCGCCCGGCTTCATATGGGAAATCGCCTTTTCGTCAAACATGCCGACCGTCTGCGCCGTGAGAGGGGCCAGAGAGACCACGATGTCGCAGTCCTCCACCATCTCACACAGCGCATTTGGCGCAAAGCAGGCGTCGTATCCGTCAACCAGGCGGCCGTCGCTGTTCATCCCCACGATGGAGGCCACTTCAAAGCCGCGAAGCAGATTGCACAGCGTGGCGGCGATGTCGCCCGTGCCGCAGATGCCTACTTTTTTCCCGTATAACTCATCCAAATTGCTCGTATAGTCGACCCAGCTTGCCTTTTCCCACTTGTGCTGCCGTTGCAGCGCGGCGAAGTGGCGGCTCTTTTTGTAGTGTTCGAGCAGACGGCAGACGGTCCACTCCGCCATCGGGACGCTGTAGAGATTCCTGCCTTTGCCCACTTTGATGTCGGTGTGCGAAAGCTCCTCCAAGGGCAGCGCCTCCACGCCGGTCGCCACCGACTGCACATAACGCAGCTTTGGAAAATCGCTCAAGCGGTTGTGCCCAAAGAGCCGAAAGCAGACGATCACCTCGCAGCGCGCGGCGATGTCCGCCGGCACGGGCGCATTGTCGGGGCAGA
>CABRXB010000304.1 GCA_902474785.1 uncultured Eubacteriales bacterium
ACGAGACGGAGAAAGTCGCCTACCACGCCGAGCCCCTCGACCTGCCGCCCGCTACGCGCACGGCGCTGGAAGATACTTATGCCACGTTTTGGTACATCGACACGCTCATGAAGGCCAAGGAGAAGGTCACCCTTGTCATGGTGGGGCCGCTGACCAACTTTGCGCTGGCCTACCGCATTGAGCCGCGCATTCTCGAACACGTCGAGGAGATCGTCATCATGGGCGGGGGGCACGATCAGCACAACGCCACCGGCGCGTCGGAGTTCAACATCTTCATGGACCCCGAGGCGTCCATCATCTTCGAGTGTGGGGAGAGCGTGCCGCTCACGGTCATGCCGCTCGATGCGACGCACCGCGCCAACATGCGCCCCTGCCACGAGGCCATTTTCCGCAGCTGGGGCAACATTGTGGGCGATTTTGTGGCGACCATGATCCGCGACAGGCTCGACGCTTACAACGAGATGCAGCCGCTGCATGAACCCGACATCGCCCCCATCCACGATGCGCTGTGCCTGATCTATCTGATTGACCCCAGTGTGATCACCAGGAAAAAGAGAGTGCGCGGCGACGTGGTGTGCGGCGGCATGGCCGACGGCGCAACGCTGTTTGACACGCGCCATTTCACCGACGCGCCCAAAAACTGCACGGTTTGCTATTCCACCGACGAGGAGAAGTTTGCAAACATGCTGGTGGACATTCTCTCTCGCGCCAGATAGGGTCGGTTTGGCATGCTCCATGCCCAATCAGGCTCTTTGACTTTCCGGCGTTTGAATCGAATGAAAATGGAAAAAGCGCCGCAGCTTTTGCCCTGTCGGTTAGACAGGCAAAACCTGCGGCGCTTTTTAGAGATGTCAAACGCCTTTATACTTTTCCCGTGTGGCGCGTCCGCCCCGAATGTGCCGTTCTTTGAGATTTTGCTCCAAAATGGGGCGCACTTCCTCGTAAAGAGCTTTGTTGACCTTGACCAGCCGATCCGTCACATCTTTATGACAGGTTGATTTGGAAACGCCGAATTCTTTTGCCGCCGCGCGAACCGTGGCTTTGTTTTCGATGATGTAGTGCGCAAGTGCAACTGCGCGCTCCTCTGGAAACCCTTTCAATGCGGCACCCTCCTGACTGATTATTGCGTTGCGGAGCCGGCCAGAACGCCGCGCTTCGTTTGGTGAAACGGCTCCTTGCAACCAATATATGAGGGGAAAAGAGGGACTATGCCTTTTGACAGTGACAAGGTCTTATGATATGATAAAAAGCAGAGCAGGAATTTCCTGCCAGACTTCGCCGTGGGCGGGGTGGGCGCAGCAGGGGCTGCCTTTTGAACAAGCGTGAAGATCGACGAAGGAGTGGAAAAAATGAAACTGGTTATCATTGAACCGCTGGGTGTGGAGCAGGAAAAGCTGCTGACAATGGCAAGAGATGCGCTGGGCGACCGTGTGGACATCGTCTACTATGACACGCGCGTGACCGACACGGCTGAACTCATCAAAAGAGGGCGCGACGCCGACATCATTGCAGTCTCCAACCTCCCCTTAAATGCCGAAGTGATCCGTGGATGCGAGCAGTTGAAACTGCTGGCGGTGGCCTTCACCGGCGTGGATCACATCGCCATGGATGCCTGTAAGGAGAAAAACGTCGTGGTGTGCAACTGTGCCGGTTACTCCACCGCGGCTGTGGCCGACCTGGTGTTCGGCATGCTGATCACTCTGTATCGCAATATCATTCCGTGCGACGAGCGGTGCCGTCAGGGTGGCACCAAAGACGGGCTGATTGGCTTTGAGCTCGAAGGCAAGAAGTTTGGCATCGTGGGAACCGGCGCCATCGGTCTGCAGGTGGCCCGCATTGCAAAAGCCTTTGGCTGTGAGGTGTTGGCATACAGCCGCACGGTCAAAGAGGTCGACGGGATAACCTACACCGATCTTGACACATTGCTCTCGACTTGCGACGTCGTGTCGCTGCACACGCCGCTGACCCCTGAGACCAGAGGACTGATCGGCAAAAAGCAGCTCTCCAAAATGAAAAAGAGCGCCGTTTTGATCAACACCGCCAGAGGCCCTGTGGTGGATGAGGAGGCGCTGGCCGAGGCGCTCAACAGCGGCGAGATCGCCGGCGCCTGTGTCGACGTTTTTGACATAGAGCCTCCGCTCGATCCGGTAAAACCCCTGCTGCACGCCAAAAACATCTTGGTGACGCCCCACATCG
>CABRXB010000305.1 GCA_902474785.1 uncultured Eubacteriales bacterium
TCGACGCGCCCCGTCGTGCAGCGGAAGGTCGGCAAGGTCGGTCACGGCGTCTTGCAGCGTGACCCCGGCCAGAGCGGGAATGCTCTGCTGAAGCGTCTCAAGATTTTCCCACATGACACGGGCGAGGTCGTATGCCGTCTGCTCGTCGAGCTGGGCCGAGCAAAAGAGGGCCAGCTTGATGGCGGTCGTGGTCACGTCCTGCTCCTGACCCGCATACGTCCCGGCGGGGATGACATAGCGCGCATACCAGGGGTACTTCTGTTGCAGCGCGTCAATGAGCGCATCGTCCATGGAGAGCAGTCGCCCGTCGGCCGTCGCCGTCATCTCGGTGACTGCCGCGTTGCCAAGCCCCGCCATGATCCAGGCCCCGTCGAGCTGACGGTTGCGCATGAGGTCGACCGCCTCGGTGAAGCCCACAAACTGCGCTCGAATGCCGTCGGGATAGCCAAGCCCCGCTTGCTGCAGGTGCAGGCTCGTCTCAACCGAGGTGGTGGAGCCCGCCGTGCCGGGGGCAAAGCGCAGCCCCGCAAGGTCGGTAAGACTCTCGGCGCCGCAGGCTCTGGTCACAACAACCTGATTGGGGTTGTAGTAGAGCCCTGCCAAAACGCGCAGATCTTCATTGGGCGCGCCCTCGAAGCTGCCCTCCCCTTGCTGCGCCTCCCACAAAAGCGAGGTCACGGCAAAGCCCAGCTCGGTCTCGCCTTCGGCAAGCAGACGCAAATTCTCAATGCCGCCTGCCGAAGCCTGCGCCGTCACCCGAACGCCCTCGAGGTTCTCCCCCCAAAGGGTGGAAAGCGCGCCGCCAAGCGGGTAGAGCGCGCCTGTCGTCGCCGCGGTGGACAGGCGGATCTCCACCGGGGTCTGCTCGGTTGGCGCACAGCCAGCCAGCAGCAAAATCAGCGCCATCATCAAGAACATCCATTTTTTCATCATTGGTTTTTGTTTCTCCTTTAGCGTTTCGTTTCTTGTTCCAACCTGTCCGGCAACCGATGATCCGTTCACCGGATCATCGGTTTAATATCTCTCATCCTGTATTCATTCTTTTGGTCATGTTGCACCCCATGATAACAGCCAGTCCAGGCAAACAAGGCCCCGCTCATATAGAACTTTGTTCAGCAGGGCCCCGTCTCTTTCCCCTGTGCTTTGGGTGAGGCGTCTTTATAAACCCCGGTGCGCCAGCTTTTTTCGATGACCCGCATCCGCCGGCGCCTCTCTTTTGACGCGAATTCTCATCGCCGCTTCTTTGCTTCCATAACGCCTCTTCGCGCTGTGCGGCATGGGGCGCGGCCGGCGGCCGTTACCGTTTCCAGTATTTCCGGTCGAGCGCGCGGTACTGCACGGCCTCGGCCAGGTGCTCAGGCGCGATGGCGTCGGCGCCCGCAAGGTCTGCAATGGTGCGCGCCACCTTACACAGCCTGTCGTAGCTGCGCGCTGACAGGTTCATGGCCGAAAACGCCTCGCTCAAGAAGTCCTGCGCCTGCGACGACAGCGCGCAATACTCTGTGACCTGTCGGCGCCCCATGGCGCTGTTGGAGGCGATGCCGGTGCCGTGAAAGCGGCTGTTTTGCCGCTCTCTGGCGGCGCAAACGCGCTCCCGGATGACGCGCGAGGGCTCGGCGGGAGGCGCGGAGACCTCTGCAAAGTTCAAGGGCGCCACCTCCACTTGCAAATCAATGCGGTCGAGCAGGGGGCCCGAGATGCGGCGCAGGTAGCGCGCAATGTCGGCCTGACTGCACGAACAGCGCCCCCCTTCCACGCCAAACTGCCCGCAGGGACAGGGGTTGAGCGCCGCCACCATCATGCACCTGCTCGGATAGGTCACGCTGCCCGCCGCGCGCGAGATGGTGATGACCCCATCTTCGAGCGGCTGGCGCAGCACTTCAAGCGCCGAGCGCGAAAACTCGGGCAGCTCGTCGAGAAAGAGCACGCCGCAGTGCGCGAGCGACAGCTCGCCGGGCCGGGCGCGCGTCCCGCCGCCCGCAAGCCCCACATTGGAAATGGTGTGGTGCGGCGCGCGAAAGGGTCGCGATGTCAGCAGCGTTCCCCCGGTGAGCAGCCCCGCCACCGAGTGCAGCTCGCTTGCCTCCAGCGTCTCCTCCCTGGTCATGGGCGGCAAAATGGAGGGCAGGCACTTTGCCAGCATCGACTTGCCGGCGCCGGGCGGCCCCACCATGAGCAGGTTGTGTC
>CABRXB010000306.1 GCA_902474785.1 uncultured Eubacteriales bacterium
AGATGAAAGCGGGGCTTCAAAAGGCGCTGCTCGGCTTTGCCTCGGGCGTGATGATGGCGGCCTCGGTCTGGTCGCTGCTCATTCCAGCCATCGAGATGGCCGAAGCTGCGGGGGGCCTTTCCTGGCTTCCCGCCGTGGTGGGATTTCTCGCCGGAATTTTCTTTTTGCTGCTGCTTGACACGCTGATCCCCCATCTGCATCTTGACACCGACTGCCCTGAGGGGCGACCCTGCGGTTTGAGCAAGTCGCTCATGCTGGTGCTGGCCGTCACGCTGCACAATATCCCGGAGGGGATGGCCGTCGGCGTGGTGCTGGCCGGGTCGCTCTCCAAGACGCACGCCATCACGACGGCAAGCGCCTTTGCGCTGGCTGTCGGCATTGCCATTCAAAACTTCCCGGAAGGGGCCATCATCTCCATGCCACTGGTTGGCGCCGGGCTCTCGCGCAAGAAGGCTTTTCTCTATGGGTTTGGATCGGGCGTTGTGGAGCCCGTCGGCGCGCTGCTCACCATCTTGCTGACCTCTCTTGTCACCCCCATTTTGCCCTACATCCTCTCGTTTGCAGCGGGCGCGATGATCTATGTGGTTGTGGAAGAACTCATCCCCGAGGCGCAGGCCGGCGAGCACAGCAACATCGGCACCGTCGGCGCAGCATTTGGCTTTGCCTTGATGATGCTGCTCGACGTGGCGCTGGGATAAGGGGGCAGGCATGAACAGTACGCTCCACTTCATCGAGCAAGGCCAGGGCGTGCCGCTCATTTTGCTGCACGGAAACGGCGAGAACTGCAACTATTTTCAACATCAGATGGACGCCTTTTCGCGTCACTTTCGTGTGATCGCGCTCGACACGCGCGGTCACGGCGCTTCGCCCCGTGGCGGCGCCCCTTTCACCTTGGAGCAGTTTTCGCTCGATCTTCTGCACTTCATGGATGAAAAAGGCATTGAAAAAGCCCACCTGCTCGGCTTTTCCGACGGCGGCAACATCGCCCTGCTCTTCGCCCTACAACACCCGCGCCGCGTGGGGCGCCTCATTTTGAACGGAGCGAATCTCTTTCCGGGCGGCGTGAAGAAAACCGTTCAGCTCCCCATTGTGGCTGCATACCATCTGCTGCGCCTTGTCTGCATCTTTGACAAAAAGGCCCTGCCCAAGCGAGAGCTGCTCTCGCTCATGGTCACGCAGCCCCACATTGAACCGGCACAACTCAAGGCCCTCTCCATGCCGGTGCTGGTCATCGCCGGCACGCGCGACATGATCAAGCGATCGCACACGAGAGCCATCGCCTCCGCCTGCCCTCAAGCGACGCTTGTCTTGCTCAAGGGGAATCACTTCATTGCCGCAAAGGAGAGCAAAGCCTTCAACGCCGCTGTTCTCTCCTTTTTACAGGAGCAGTCGCCTTAATCTGTGCTGCGGCTCATGGAAGACGAAAGCCGCCCCATACAATGCAGCACCATAAATGATTGAAGCAGACGGATCCCCGGGCCGCATGGAGATGCGGCCCGGGATCTTTTGTCTGTCGTGACGGCAGCCCTGACATCTGGTCGAAAAAATCGGGCGACGCCGCGCAAAATCACTCTTCATAGAGCCCCGGGACTCATAGATCCGCTGCACGTTTGGATGCTTCCGCCTTCGGTTCAGAGCGTCAATTTTCAAAAGCACGCCATTATGTCGACCGGTGATATCGCCAATTTTTCAATTGGCGATATCGCTGTCTTTCTTGTCGTTGATCGGGGCTGCTGTGCAAACTTTTTTTGCGATTTTCCCCAGTGCGCTGGGGCCCATCGGCGCGCTGCTCACCCACGTTAACCGGCCTTTTTGTTTTTTATCTTCTCTTTGCCTCACGCCATTTTGAGCGCGAACCGTCGATTTTGCTGCGACCACACAAGGACCCGCTGACACCCCTGTCCTTGGAGGAAGCTCCGCGCTTTGATTTGTCGTCAACCAAAAAAAGCCAACGGTTCAGCCCGTTGGCTTTTTGCGTTCCGGCTATTTTTCCTGCCACCTGGCGTCTCTTTGCAGGAGACACTGTAAAAGATCGCTCCCCGCTTTGTTGAGCACGCTTAAAATCTCGGCCTTGTCGCGCTCCAAGTGCTGATAAAAGGCGAGCGCGCTTGCGCTGTCGTCCCCATCCCCGTCGGCCTGGCTCATCACGCTTGTGAATTCCTGAAACAGATGCGCAAAGG
>CABRXB010000307.1 GCA_902474785.1 uncultured Eubacteriales bacterium
GCCTCACACGCGAGAGGTCGTGGGTTCGAGCCCCGCTGTCTCCACCAAAACAAAAGCGCTTGCTTTGGCAAGCGCTTTTGTTTTGGGTTTTGATCCCTTTGATCGCTTCGGTATGAAACATGCTTTGGGGCAGATGCGTTGTCTCCGCTTTAAGGCTCTGCCGCGAGCAAGCCTTGAAAACGCCGCAAGTGCGGCGTTTTATGACGCGAACGAATGGGCGCACCTTTCAGAGAGCGTCTTTTTCGACAAGAGCCGGAGAACTTCTCCGGCTCTTGTCGTGTTTGCCTCAAAATGTGCGGGAATTCAACCGGCGCGCACCCCAAGATGCCGGTCGTGTGCGCTTGATGCACGTCGGAGCTGCTGCGGCCTTTGGGTTTTTAAAAGGGCGCATACAACGGCGTTTTCAATGTTCCATTTGAGGAGATGGGGAGACGCAATGACCCAAGCGGCATGCATGGCTATGATTTTGTTTACTATGCAAAAGGCGTTATGCCCTCCTTGTGACTGACTGGGCGGACGCTAAAGAAAACGAAACGCCAAAAGTGCGCCAAGTTTTTTGACATATCTGCAAATCGGCGAAAATGGGCTCCTGATTTGCGCGCTTGACCGGTGGGCGCCGCGCGCAAGACCAGTGCGAAAGTTTGCGGCATGAAATGAACTGGGGAAAACCAGGCTCACATCGGAGAAAATTGCGACCTTGCCGGGTTTGAAAGACAAATTTTGAATGACAAATGGAGCGGATCAAGCGCTTAGCTTGGCACTCAAACGAATTGAGTGCTAAAATAGGCGGTTTGTGCACCTGAAATACACCTGATGTACACAATTTGGAGGTACGCTTAAACCAGATATAGGAAAGGAACGTGATACCATGAGTCGAACAGCTTCCCGCGTGTTGTGGGCGGTGGCCGGGGCGCTTCTTGTGATATCGGGCGTCATCTGCCTGCTCTACCCCGAAGTTGCGCTGGCAACGCTGGCGCTTTACCTGGGCTTTGTGCTGCTGGTCTGCGGCGTGATTGACATTGTGATCTTTGTCAAAGGGCACAAATTTTTGTATGGGGCCGGCTGGTTTTTGGTGGACGGCATTCTCACGGTTGTGATTTCGCTGTTTCTGCTGTTCAACAACGCCTTTACCATGCTCACCCTGCCCTTCTTGTTTGGCATGTGGCTTTTGATGTCAGGCATTTCCAAGGCGGTCAACTCGTTTGACCTCAAGGCGCTTGGCGTTTCTGGATGGGGCTGGTTTTTGGCCTTTGGCATTGTGATCGCCGCGCTCGGATTTTTGTCCTTCATAAATCCGGTGGCGGGTGCGCTGACGCTGGGCAGCACGGTTGGATTTGTCCTGATTTTACAGGGGATTGGCTCGATTTTGCGGGCGGCTTTTTCCGGCAGATTGCGGATGTGACAGCCTTGTTGTGATGTGGCGCACGAGAAGGGCGGTTTTGTTGACCGGCCTTCGCCGGAGAAAGCAAACTGGCAACAAATCAAAGAGGGCGGGAAGCAGAGACTTCCCGCCCTCTTTTTTGTCTTCAGCGCTCAGGGGAAAAGATCTCATTTCAGAGCTTTGGCCCGGAGCGTATGCGCTCGCCTTTGCTGCCACAGGCGGGGATGTGCGGGTTCGGCGATCAGCGCGCCGTTTTTTGGGGTACAGATGCCGGGCTGGGCATGGACGCTGCAGCAGGACGCCAGGGGGTGAAAAAGGCGTATCTGGGGACTTGCAGGGGCACGGACTTGGTGCGCCTTTACCCCCTTTTTTCTGTTCGGATAAGACAAGTCAAAAAAGACGGCGCAGCTTTGGCTGCACCGTCTCACAAAAGGCTTTCGTCAAGACTGGGGTTCAAATTTTGTTTGTTTGGAAAGGACGACAGGGGTTTGAAAAAACGCCATACGATCAGGTCTGTCAAACGTCCTGGCGAGAGGCGCCCGCCTGCCTGTCGCGACGCATTTTTGCCCCCTCCAACTGATCTTGCAGCAGCAAATCGGTGATGTGAATGAGCTCCTCGGGGGTGCAGTCGAACTCCCCGAGCAGCCAGCTCTCCATGATGCCGGCCAGCGCGATGACGAACATGTGGGTTAAAAGCTCTTGCTCCACCTTTTCGCTGGGGAGCTGCATCTGTTCCACGAGGCCGTCGATGGTGTGGTGGATGATGGCGTAGATGTCGGCCTGGAAAAATCGCTTG
>CABRXB010000308.1 GCA_902474785.1 uncultured Eubacteriales bacterium
AACAAAAGGCCAAACAAAAAGCCGCCCATGTCAACCCAGACATCTATGACGCTCGAGGTTCTGCCCGTAAAACGCTGGATGGTCTCATCCGCCAGCGCCGTCGACAGACCCAGCAGCAGCGCAAGCGGCACTCTGTCGCAGCGCCGCACCGCGCCTGTCAGCAGGCCGAGCAGCGCGCCCAAAAGGGCGAATTCCCCCATGTGGGCGAGCTTCCTCACTGTAAAGCCTTTTGGCTGTTCAAGTCTCTCGTCGGCCTGCTCCACGGGCAACACCTGCTCCACCACCCCCTGCACCATGCCAGACAACTTCCAGGAATAGGACGGCGGCAGCAGCGAGTTGCCCCAGATGAACAAAAGGGCTGCGGCAAGCAGCGTCCAAAGCAGGCTGGCAGGCTTTTTGATCATGGACGGTGCGCCTTTCCCATCGCCTCTTCCACCGTCAGCGCCATGACATGGATGCCAGCGGTTTCACGTTCCCCAAAGGAAAAGTCGCGCCCCGCCTGGTGGCGCATGATGGCGGTCAGCGCCCCGGCCTTTTCCTCGTGGGTCTCCAGGAAGCGCACGTTGCCCGTGCCAATCACGCTCTCATAATAAAACCCGTATTTGCAGGCGATCTCCCCCTCTTTGAGCGCGTGGGCACAGTCGAGTTCAAAGCAAACGCGCGGATCGCGCAAAAGCAGGTCGATTTTCCTTCCCCGTTTGGCGCTGTGAAAATAGAAGGTCAGGTTGTTTCCCTCGACGGCATACCCAAAATTGAGGGGGACGAGATAGGGGTAGGGGTCGTCATGAATGGCAAGCCTTAAAACTTTACATTTCGAAATCACCGCAAGCATGTCCTCCATATGGGGCATGGCGCGATCCATTCGTCTCATCTTCATGGTGTTTCCTCCTGATCGTTTTTTTATGCCTGAATGGGAAGGCCGCAGGGGTGCTTTGGCGTTTCGTCAAAGGCCAGGTCTCGCGTCACCGTCTCATAGAAGCGATAGCCGCCCGAGAGATTGTAACACTCCCTGCCGTTCTGCGACAGGATTCGACACGCCAAATAGCTCCTGAGACCGCTGTGACAGTGGACATAGATGGGTTTGTCCTCTGGCAGCTCGTCAAGATGGTCTCGCAGCACATCAAGCGGGATGTGCTGCGCCCAGTCGATGTGGCCGCGCTCATATTCCAGGTCGTTTCGCACGTCGAGCAGCATCACGCGCCCGTCTCTTGGGAGTTTGAGCAGCGCATCCCAGTGCACCTGGCGCACAAGACCTTCTCGCACATTTTCGATGACAAAGCCCGCCATGTTGACGGGGTCTTTGGCCGACGAGAAGGGCGGCGCATAGGAGAGCTCGAGCTCCGCGAGATCGGCGCCTGTCATCCCCGCGCGAATGGCGGTGGCCAGCACGTCGATGCGCTTGTCCACCCCGTGAAACCCCACGATCTGCGCGCCCAGGATTTTGCCGTCGTCCGGGGAAAAGACCACCTTGATGCTCATGTTGGTGGCGCCGGGATAATAGGTGGCGTGGGAGGCCGAATAGAGCACCACCTTGTCGCATGGGATGCCCATGGACTTTGCCGCCGTCTCATTGAGGCCGGTGGTGGCCACCGTCATGTCGAAAATCTTGACGATGGACGAGCCCTGCGACCCCTCGAAGATGCTGTCTCTCCCGCAGATGTTGTCGGCGGCGATGCGGCCCTGCTTGTTGGCGGGGCCGGCCAGGGGCAGCAGTACGGCGCGCCCTGTGACAAAATGCCGCACCTGCACGGCGTCGCCCACGGCGTAGATGTCGGGGTCAGAGGTCTGCATGTGATCGTTGACCACGATGGCGTCGCGCATGCCGAGCTCCAGCCCCGCCTGCTTGGCAAGCGACGTCTCCGGAATGACGCCTGTTGCCAAAATGACAAGGTCGGCAGCCAGCGGTTTTCCATCCTGTACGTTGACCGAAATCTGCTCCCCTTCTCTGACAAAGCCCGTGACAATGGTGCGGCGCATGAGCGCCACCTCTTTGCTGCGCAGATACGCATGCACCTCGCACGCCATATCGTAGTCGAGCGGGGCCAGCACATGGTCGGCCATCTCGAGCAGCGTCACCTGCACGCCGAGCTTCGTGAGGTTTTCTGCCATCTCAAGGCCGATATAGCCGCCGCCCACCACAACGGCACGTTTTGGAGAGCGGCGTTCCACAAATT
>CABRXB010000309.1 GCA_902474785.1 uncultured Eubacteriales bacterium
GAATCAATACCGCCGCTTATAAGAATAGCAGCATTGCCGCTTGTACCTACAGGAGGCCCCGCCCGCACTTCACCGACGCGCCGCGCAGGAATTTGCGCTTTCATCGGGGGAAGTTGCAACGCCTCTGCATCCCAGCATCGCACCCCACGCCCGTCAGATTCTCCTGTGCATCGGCGCGTCCTGCCACCTCCCACAACGCCCCTTTTGCATGCCACGGACAAACCGCGCCGGGCCGCTGCGTTGCATATCCGATGTGCCGTTTTGCGCAACCTTTCTAAATTTTAGCGCTCTGCGCATCCGCTTTTCGTATTCTCCTCGCACACGTCGGTCTGCCACACCGCCGGGCGGCTTTCCCTGTGCGTCAGATCAACTTTTGTTCCTCGCAGAACGCTTTTCCCGCCCCCTTTGGCGGGGCCAACGCGCGCTGGTGCGCGAGCTCTTTGAATATGCTCTCTCCCCCATTTAGAGAAAGGATCTTTCATGCCGGATTTTCTGCCCATCTCCCGAGAAGACATGGCGCGCCGTGGCATCGAGCAGCTTGACTTTGTGCTTGTCACGGGCGACGCCTATGTCGACCACCCCAGCTTTGGCACCGCCATCATCGGCCGCGTTTTGGAAGACGCGGGCTTCACCGTCGGCATCATCGCCCAACCCAACTGGCGCTCGACCGAGGACTTTTTGCGCCTTGGTCTGCCCCGCTATGCCTTTTTGTGCAACTCGGGCAACATCGACTCCATGGTCAACCACTACACCGCAGCGAAAAAGCGCCGCAGCGAGGACGCCTATACGCCCGGCGGCGCGGCGGGCAAGCGTCCTGACCGCGCGGTGATCGTCTATTCCAACCGCATCCGCGAGGCGGCGCCCGGCGTGCCGCTGCTCATCGGCGGCATCGAAGCCTCCCTGCGCCGCTTCGCCCACTACGACTACTGGGACGACGCCGTGCGCCGCTCCATTCTGGTCGACTCCGGCGCCGACCTGCTCTTGTACGGCATGGGCGAGCTCTCGGTGGTCGAGATCGCGCGCCGCATGGCCGCAGGTGAATCCATCGACGCCATCACCGACGTGCGCGGCACCTGCGTGATGGTGGACAGCCCGGCGGGAGACGGCATTTTACTGCCCGATTTTGAGACGCTGCGCCACAACAAAAAGGCCTATGCCTCGGCCACCGCAACCCAGTACCGCGAGCAGGACGCCGTGCGCGGCCGGCCGCTCTACCAGCAGCACGGCGCGCGCTTTGTCCGGCAAAATCCCCCCATGCGCCCGCTCACAACAAAGGAGTTCGACCACGTCTATGAACTGCCCTACTGCAACGCCCCCCACCCCTCGTATGAGGCGGCGGGCGGCGTGCCCGCCATCGCCGAAGTCGAATTTTCCATCATCCACAACAGGGGCTGCTTTGGCGCCTGTAACTTCTGCGCTCTGACCCTGCACCAGAGCCGCACCGTCACCTGCCGTTCCAGGGCCTCCATCGTCAAGGAGGCGCGGCGGCTGACAGAGTCGCCGCACTTCAAGGGGTATATCCACGACATCGGCGGCCCAACCGCCAACTTCCGCCGCCCTGCCTGCCAAAAGCAGCTGACTGTCGGCGCATGTCCCGACCGGCGCTGTCTTGCCCCCGATCCCTGCCCTCATCTGGAGGTCGACCACACCGAGTATCTCGACATTCTGCGCGAGGTGCGCGCGCTGCCCGGCGTCAAAAAGGTGTTCGTGCGCAGCGGCCTTCGCTTTGACTATATGCTGCTCGACAAAAACCCCTCCTTTTTCAGAGAGCTCGTGGAGCACCACGTGAGCGGCCAGCTCAAGGTCGCCCCCGAACACATCTCGGACAACGTGCTTCGCTGCATGGGCAAGCCCTCTCAGGCCGTGTTTGACGCCTTTTGCGACCAGTATCACGCGCTCAACCGCAGGGCCGGCAAGCAGCAATATCTGGTGCCCTATCTCATGAGCTCGCACCCCGGCAGCCGTCTGGAAGACGCCGTGGCGCTGGCCTGCTACCTGAAGCGCAACCGCCTGCACCCCGAGCAGGTGCAGGATTTCTATCCCACGCCGGGCACCATCTCCACCGCCATGTACTACACGGGGATCGACCCTGTTTCGGGGCAGCCGGTCTATGTGGCCCGCTCGCCCGAGGAGAAGGCGCAGCAGCGCGCCCTGCTCCAATTTTTCCGT
>CABRXB010000310.1 GCA_902474785.1 uncultured Eubacteriales bacterium
CCCCGCCACATCTCAGGGCTCATGAAGAGCGACTCCTTGGCGCCCCAGTCGTCGTGCGTAAACAGCGCGTCGGGCTGCAGCCCGTCGAGCAGCATTTTGGCATAGGCGAGGCGGTATTCGGTGATGTAGTCGATGAGCGCGTGCATTTCGTCCGGGTGTTCATATAAGTTGGTCAGCGTGTCCTCAAATCCCATGAGAAAATGACACTGCTCAAAGATGCCCGTCCCCATAAAGGCGGTCACCAGACGCTCGTCTGCGGCGCGAATGCGCGCCTGCGCCGCACAGTCCTCCCACCCCTGCATGCAGTTTGCCGCAAGATCGGGCGCGTGCACAAACTCGCGCCAGCGCGTGACATCGGGACACACCTTGGTCTGCTCGTTGATGAGCGGGCATGGCGCCCGGCGCATCGTCGGGCTGGATGATGGTCACGCCCCAGCGGTTTTTCCTGATTGGCTGGCGCGCCCCGTCTCCCGACAGATAGCGGCCGATTGGGTCGGACAAAACCATCTCAAGCGCCTCATACTGGACAAGCAGGCGCTGCGGCGACGCGTTTGGCTTCAGCAGCTCTAAAAACAGCTCTTTTGGTGTTGCCATGACAAAACCCTTCTTTCCCTTACTTCGTTGTGAGACGTCAACGCACGAGAATGCAGGAGGTATAGGCGATGGTTTTGGGACCGTAGTAGTAGGCAAGGCCCGACTTTTGGCAAACGTCGCTCACCAGCAGCCCATATGCCTCCATGGAGGAGATCATCTTGTTTGGAAAACGGCAGGGCCTGCCTGGATAGGTGCACGCGATACAAAGGGTGCAGGCCCCCGCCGTCAGCGGCAGGCAGTGCGCCTGCTCTCGCCTGACACACCGCACCAGCGTTTCAAACTGCCGTTTGTGCAGACGCTGGGTCTGCGCGATGGCCTCGATGTCAAAGTCATCTTGCAGCCGGCCGATCGTCTGCACCAAAACCCCGTTCGAGTAGCACGCCATTCTCTTTGCAGCCTGCTCCAGCGTGCCGCAGGCGGGCGGGCAGCTCCAACGCCTGCCAAAGCTCTGGCAACGGTCTGCGCTGCACATGTCGCGCACCTGCGCCATCGGCGTCAGCGCCTGCATCGTCAGCTTTGCCGCATGGGAAAACCCGAGCTCGAGCGCCAGCTTCACATAATCCGCATCCGCCATGTGGAACCTCCCTTTCAAACGACTTGACAGTTAACACAAGGGGTGTGTATGATGGAAAAAATCAACAGCATCCATGCCATAAAGAACCCAAGGCGTTCACTTGCTGCAAACCGCGCGCCTCTCGCTACAATCTGCCATCTCTCGCTGCAACCCGCGCGCCTCTCACTGCACCCGCGAGTCTCTCGCTGCAATCTGCACGTCTCTCACTGCAACCCGTGCGTCTCTCGCTGCAACCCGCTTACCGCGCGCATCGCGCGCATTGAACGCGCATTGAAATGGATGAAAGTTAAAGCAATTATAGAAAAGGGAACCACCTATGTCAAGCATTTTCATCGAGCAAGGCCCTCAATCCATCCGGCTTGACGCCTGCGACGGCGAGCTGCTCATCGACGCGCTGCGGCGCGGCAGGGTCGCGCTGCAAGCGCCCTGCGGCGGCATGGGCAAGTGCGGCAAATGCCGCGTCACCCTGCTGGACGGACAGGGGCAACGCACTGTTCTCGCCTGTCAGACCCGCGTGCAGGGCGATCTGCACCTTTCAATTGCCCTGCCCGACGAGCCGGGCGGCCTGATCTGCACCGATGCGCCGGCGTCCGCCGCTGCCTTCTTTCCGGCCGACGGACGCAGCGGCTATGGCGTCGCCGTCGACCTTGGCACCACGACGGTGGCATTGCAGCTGCTCGACCTGTCGTCAGGTCGTGTTTTGGGCGAGACAGGCGCCTGGAATGCCCAAGCCTCCTACGGCGCCGACGTCATCACGCGCACGCAATATGTCATGGAGCATGAAAATGGGCTCGACGTCCTGTGCGGCGTCATCTGGCGCCAGATCTTCGAGCATGTCGACGCGCTTTGCCGGGCGCACCTCCCCCCTGGGGAAACAATCAAAGAGCTTTTTCTGGCCGGCAACACCATCATGCAGCACATCGCCTGCGGCCTCTCCCCCGCCTCCATCGCCGCCGCGCCCTTTGCGCCTCAAACGCTGTTTTTGCGGCAGG
>CABRXB010000311.1 GCA_902474785.1 uncultured Eubacteriales bacterium
CCATGGAATTTTCTACGCGTCCCATTCCCCGCGTTGCGGCCATTCACGATCTCTCGGGCTTTGGCCGCTGCGCCCTGACTGTGGTGATCCCCGCCCTATCCGCGCTTGGCATCCAGGTCTGTCCCATCCCCACGGCGGTGCTCTCCACCCAGACCGACGGGTTTGATCACTTCACCTTTCGCGATCTGACAAAAGACGTGTTGCCCATCTTTTCGCATTGGAACAGCCTTGGCCTCTTTATGGACTGTATCTTCTCGGGGTTTCTCGGCTCCTTTGAGCAGATTTCCCTGGTGCGCAGCATTTTTGAGCAGAGCCCGGGCGCGATGCGCGTGGTCGACCCCGTCATGGGCGACGACGGGGCGCTCTATGCCACCATGACCTCCGAGATGGGCTACCGCATGCGAGAGCTTTGCAGCATGGCCGATCTCATCACGCCCAACCTCACCGAGTGCATCTATCTCATCGACCGACCCTATGAGGATCGACCCCTCACCATCGACGAGCTGCACAGCCGCCTCAAAGAACTCTGCGCCTTGGGCTCCAAAATCGCGGTGTTGACAGGGGTTGTGCTCGATGGCGATATCCTGATCAACTGTGCGTATGACAGCGTTCACGGCACCTTTTCCGAGGCGCGCTCTCCCCTGCTTTCAAAGAGCTTTCCCGGAACGGGAGATCTTTTCACCTCGGTGCTGACCGGGCTGCTGCTGCTGGGCCATCCGCTCCAAAAGGCGCTTGCGCACACCACCGACTTTTTGACGAAGACCATCTCTCTCACCATTGAAATGAACACCCCCGTGCGCGAGGGCGTTGCGCTGGAGCGGACGCTGCCGCTTCTCACCCAATTGGGAGGTCCGGGAGCCGAGATCTTTGCAACAAATGGATGAAAAAAGGCATTGGCTTGTGTTGCGGGAAAACACCGCTGGGCTTGTTGAATCAAAAAATGCAAGTGCAGCAAGGGCCGGAGGGCCGCGACAGTTTCAAAGAGGAGCGCAGAGCGCAAGGGATGTGCCAAAACACGCCCTTAGGAAAAAGCGATGCGGGGTGCGGCGACAATTTTCCATATGTGAATTGTGCTTGTGATTGAATCCCCGCTCTCTCGCTGCCTTTATTTCGATGTCTTTTCTAAGTTTCTGTATAATCAAGGTTCATCTCGCCCGGTTTTGCTGTGTGTCTGCTTAATCGGCTTGGTTTTAGGCCGGTATTGCACCGCTTTTGAGCGTTCTTATCGATATTTCCCTGTGATTTCCCTGCAACAAAGAAGAGGCGATCCATTTCGGATCGCCTCTTCTTTGTCCGGCCCATTGTGCCTGCCGCGCCAATTTCTTTCGCTTTTTAAAAAAGGCTCAATAATTGTTGGCCTTGAGCTCAAAATACCCTTGGGGATGCGCGCAGACGGGACATACCTTGGGCGCGTCGCTGCCTGTGTGCACATGGCCACAGTTGCGGCACACCCACACCACCTCGCTGTCTTTGAAAAAGATGCGCTGGGGCTGCGCCGTGAAATTTTGCACCAGCGCGTCGTAACGGTCCTGATGCTCGTGTTCAATGCCTGCAACGCCTTCAAAAAGGGACGCAATCTCAGGATACCCCTCTTCAATCGCCTCTTCCGCGAAGCGGCGATACATCTGCGTCCACTCCTCATGCTCGGCCTGCGCCGCAGATTTGAGGTTGTCGAGCGTGCTCGAGGACTCCCCATAGAGCTGCTTGAACCAGATCTCCGCATGCTCCTTTTCATTGGAGGCCGTGTCTTTGAAAATGGCGGAAATCTGCTCGTAGCCCTCCTTTTTGGCAATGCCGGCAAAGTAGTCGTATTTTGTGCGAACGCCGCACTCTGCCGCGTATGCGGCCTTGAGATTGGCCCAGGTTTTGCTGTCAGTGTTCGGTTGCACGGGGCAAACACTCCTTTGCGCTTGTTTTTACCAGTGTTCCCTCTCCAGCTTGGAATATGCTCTTCAAAGGAAAGGGTTATTTTTCAGTAGGCCCAAGCATTTTTCCAAACACTGTACAGTTATCCTTTTTTGTGGAAAATTGGCATTTGATCTGTTATTTCAACGCTTTTCCAAACTCATAGGCCCGTTCCAGGTGCCCTGTTTTGTCGATTTGCGGGCGCCCGTTTGAATCGTCGCAACCGCCGGCCAGCACCATGCCTCTGTCG